>JBGPQQ010000107.1:0-8739 GCA_041489115.1 Vicinamibacteria bacterium
AGGGCCTTCAGCGTCCGGCCGTTCATCCGCACGGTCTCGTTGCCGAGGCCGAGGACGGGGGCCGCCTGGTCGATCGTCTCGCGCCCGGACTCGATCACGAGGCCGTCGGCGGCCCGCATGCCCCGCGAGTAGCCCTGCTTCTTCTGCTCGATGCGGTCGGTGGCCGCGCGGGGGACGGCGAACACGACCCCGTCGAAGCCGAGGTCGTCGAGGCCCTTCTGCACGGCCTCGGCGAGGCCGCCGATGACCGACACCATCACGACGAGGGCGGTCGTGCCGAGCACGATGCCGACGAGGGTGAGGGCCGAGCGGAGCTTGTGGCTCCAGATCTCGGCGGCGGAGGTGCGGGCGGCCTCTCCGATCTGCACGTTACTCGTACCTCAGGGCGTCGATGGGGTTGAGGCGGGCGGCGCGGATCGCCGGGTAGAACCCGAAGAAGATCCCGATCGTCACCGCGAACGCGAGGCCCAGGACCATGTTCTGGGCGGTCATCACCACGGGCTGCTGGATCATGGTGCTCATGGCGTGGGTGAAGCCGACGCCGAGGCCGAGGCCGAGGAAGCCGCCCACGATGGTCACGACGACGCTCTCCACGAGGAACTGGGCCAGGATGTTGAGCCCCGTGGCGCCGAGCGCCTTCCGGGTGCCGACCTCGCGCACGCGCTCGTTGAACGACGCGAGCAGGATGTTCATGATCACGATCCCGCCCACGAGGAGCGAGATTGTCCCGCAGGTTAGGAAGGTGATGTCGTAGATCTTCCCTTGCTCGTCCATCTGCTGCATGAAGGCGGCGCGGTTGAAGACCTGGAAGTCGACGACCCCGCCGTGCGCCCGCCGAAGGATGGTCGTGACCTCCTGGGTGGCCTTCTCCATGTCCTTCACGTCGCGGACCTGGACGTTGATGTAGGCCACCTTCTGGTTCTCGCGGTCGCCCACCATGCGGGTGATGACCGACGTGACCGGGACGAACGTCATCTCGTTCATCCACTCGAGGGCGTTGCGGTTGGCGGAGTTCCAGTAGAACTCCTTTCTCTCCATGACGCCCACCACGGTGTAGCGGTCCTCGCCGATGCTGATCACCTGGCCCACCGCGGGGCGGCCCCCGAACATCTGCTCGCGGCGCGTGGAACCGAGGACCACGACCTTGGCGCTGCGGGCGACGTCCTCCGGGGTGAGGAAGCGGCCCTCGGCGGGGTGGAAGTCGTACATCGGCTCGTAGGTCGGGGTCGAGCCCGCGACCTCGAGCTGCTTCTCGAAGCCGGGGGCCTTCACGATCTCGCTCCGCTCCATGGTGGGCTCGACGAGCTCGAGGGTCGTGGCCTGGGCCTCGAGGGCGCGCGCGTCGTCGTAGGTGAGGCCCTTCGACTTCTTCTCGACCGCGTTCTGCTTCAGCTCGCGCGCGTCGAGCTCACGGATGAACATCTTCTTGATGCCGCCCGTCTGCTCCCAGAACTTCTGACCCTGGGCCCGCCCCCCGTCGATGAGCCCGAAGGTGGCCACCACCGAGCCCACCCCGAGGATGATCCCCACCATCTGCAGGAGGCTGCGGCTCTTGTGGGCCCTCATGTCCACGACGCCGTCGACCACGGAGTCCCAGAGCGAGAAGAGCAGGTTACGGAGGGCTCTGAAGCGCGCCATGGCTCGTGCCTCAGCGATTCAGGCGGTCGTCCTCGATCTGGCCGTCCACGATCGAGACGACACGCTCGCAGCGCTCGGCGATGCGCGGGTCGTGGGTAACGACCACGATCGTCTCACCCTTCGCGTGCATCCGGTCGAAGACGTCGAGGATCTCGAGGCCGGTCTTCGTGTCGAGGTTGCCGGTCGGCTCGTCGGCGAGGATGAGCGACGGCTGGTTGACGATCGCCCGGGCGATGGCGGCGCGCTGCCGCTGGCCGCCCGAGAGCTCGGACGGGCGGTGCTTCGCGCGGTCGCGGAGGGCGACCTTGTCGAGCGCCTCGAGGGCCAGCTCCTTCCTGTCGGAGCCGGAGACGCCGGCGTAGAGGAGGGGCAGCTCGACGTTCCGGAGGAGCGAGGCCTTGGGCAGCAGGTTGAAGGTCTGGAAGACGAAGCCGACCTTCTGGTTCCGGATCGCGGCGAGCTGGAAGCCGGAGAGCTCGGAGACGTCCCTGCCCTCCAGGCGGTAGGTGCCGTCGGTCGGCGCGTCGAGGCAGCCGAGGATGTGCATGAGGGTGGACTTGCCGGAGCCCGAGGGGCCGATGATCGCGACCATCTGGCCCTTCTCGATCTCGAGGTCGACCCCGCGCAGCGCCTGCACGGCGAGCTCGCCCGCGTCGTAGGTCTTGGTCACCCGCTGCATCCGGATGAGGGGGGAGACGGCCACGGCGGCGGCGGGCACGGCGCGCGCCGTCACCGCCGGGAGGGTGGCCACCGCCTCACTCATTGTCCTTCTTCTCCTTCGGGCGGGTCGGGTCCTCGACCGCGATCTCCATGCCCGCGGTGAGGCCCTTCACGATCTCGACCTTGTCCACCGCGGCGAGGCCGGTCTCGATCTCCTTGACCTCGAACTTCTCCTTCCAGGAGTCCTTCGGGTCGAGCTTGGCGGGCGGAGCATCCTTCTGGCCCGCGGCGAAGACGCTCGAGAGGAAGCCGCCCTTCTCGGCCGTCTTCGGCTCCTCGGGCTTCTTGACGTAGACGACCTCGGTCTCGTCCTTCTTGAAGATGGCCTCGACGGGAACGGTGAGCACCTTCTCCCGCTTCTCGCCCACGATGTCGATGTTCGCGGTCATCCCGGTGCGCAGCTCGGCGCCCTGGTGCTCGATCGCGATCTCGACGTCGAAGACCTTCACCTTCTCCTCGAGGCGGGCGGCGGGAGCGATGCGGAGGATCTTCCCCGCGAACTTGACCTTCGGGTAGGCGTCGAGGCCGACCTTCACCGGCTGCTCGAGGCGGACCTTGCCGATGTCCACCTCGTTGATCCCGGCCTTGATGATCATGGTCTCGACGTCGGCCACCGTCATGAGCACGGTGCCGGCGTTGAAGGAGGACACGCCGGACATGACGGTGTCGCCGAGCTCGACCGGCCGCCGGATCACGACGCCGTCCATGGGCGAGGAGACGTTGAGCCGCTGCATGGTGCCCGCGGAGGCAACGGCGATCGGCACACCGCTCTCCTCGACGATGCGGTACTTGTCCATCGCCGAGTCGCGGCTGGCTTTCGCCTGGCGGTAGCGCGTCTCGCTCTCCAGGCCCGCCTGGGCGGAGAGGAGCCCCTGGCCGAGCAGGCCCCTGTTGCGCTCGTAGGTGGCGTTCGCCTCGTTGAGGGCGATCTCCGCCTCGCTCACCGAGTTCTTCACCTGGACGAGGTCGCGCGCCTGGTTCACGTCGGGCTCGACCCGCGCCAGCACCTGGCCGCGCTTGACGCGGTCGCCCTCGCGGACGAGGAGCTCGACCACCTTACCCGAGAGGACCGACTTGACGTCGACCTTGACGTCGGGCTCGACGGAGCCCACCTCGGTGACGCGCACCTGCACGTCGGCCACCTCGGCCTTCGCGGTCTTGACCTTGTCCTTCTCCTCGCCGGGCTTGCCCTTGGGGCGGGCAAAGGCGTAGCCGACACCGGCGATCACCAGCCCCAGCGCCCCGATCCAGAGCCACCGGCGCACACGCTTCCCGTTCGACTTGGCCATGGGTCTGCCTCTCGCCGCCCCGCCGGGCGATCCCGTGAAGTGTCCGACTGCGTTCGCCCGGTAATACGCTCGGGCTTCCGGGGGGGTTCCAGAATCGTCAGCGAAGGTGAATCCCCGTGGCGCGCAAGGAGTTGCGGGAGGGATGCATCCATCGGATTGGACGCTCGGAGCGGCCGTTCCGGGGCCGCCTGGGCGACTGAGCCCGGCTCCCGGTCAGGGTCGCAGCTTGCAGCTCACCGAGATGCCTTCGCCGCTCCCGGTCTCGACGGTGGTGCGGTAGTTCGAAAGTTTCTTGACGTAGTCGAGAAACTCACTCGCGCCACCGCCGCCGCTGCGCAGCACGTTGTGGGCGGTGAAGCAGCCGCCCACCTCGAGCTTGGCCTCGACGTCCTTGAAGTACTGCAGGTACCAGCCCTTGTCCGCGTCGGAGAAGACGAAGTCGAACGGCCCCGGCAGCTGCTTCACGAGCTCGTGCGCGTCGGCGAGCCGCGCGTCCACGAGCGACGCCACGCCCGCTTCCTCGAAGTTGTGCTTCGCTTCCGTGTGACGCGACGGGTCGATCTCGATGGTGGTGAGCCTGCCGCCGGTCTTCGAGAGCGCCCAGGCGATCCACACGGACGAGTGACCGGTCGAGGTGCCGATCTCGAGGGCCCGGCGGAAGCGGTGCTTCACCACGAGGTCGTGCAGGATCTGCCCGTCCTCCCACGGCACGTTCATGTCGCGCCACTCGCCTCGGTTCTTCTCGAGGAAGCGGCGGACCTTGTGGTCCAGGGCGGGGTCCTCCCCAAGAGCGGCCGAGGCCGCCGCGACGGCCAGGGCGAGGAGAACGGCAGCGCGCATGGTCACCTCCAGGGGAAGTCTACCTCCCGACCCGGGAACCAGCAGCCGACTTCGGTGCTGGAACTGGCGGCCCCGTCGGTAGAAGAATAGGCGTCCGCCGCCCGACCCTAAGGAGACGCCCATGGCCCACCGCCCCGCCCTCGTCCTGCTCGTCGCGTCCGCCCTCGCCGTCGTCCTCCCGCCGCCGGCCCCCAGCGCCGTCGCGGAAGAGAAACCCCTCTACCTCGACAAGGCCCGGCCCCTCGACGACAGGGTTGAAGACCTGCTGAAGCGACTCACCCTCGACGAGAAGCTGCTGCTCGTGCACGCCGACTCGAAGTTCACGACCGCCGCCATCCCGCGCCTCGGGATCCCGCAGCGCTGGCTGTCGGACGGCCCGCACGGCGTGCGCGAGGACATCGGCCCCCACGACTGGAAACCCGCCGGCCGCACCGACGATTTCTCGACGTGGCTGCCGGTGGGCGTCGCGCTCGCCGCCACATGGGACCCCGACCTCGCGAAGGCCTACGGCGAGACGATCGGCCAGGAAGCCCTGGCGCGCGGCAAGCACATCATGCTGGGGCCCGCCGTGAACATCCACCGCACGCCGCTCAACGGCCGCAACTTCGAGTACTTCGGCGAGGATCCCTTCCTCGCCGCCCGCATGGTCGTGCCCTGGATCCGCGGGATGCAGGCGCAGGACGTCGCGGCCTGCGTGAAGCACTTCGCCCTCAACAACCAGGAGTGGGAGCGGGGCACGATCGACGTCGAGGTGGACGAGCGCGCGCTCCGGGAGATCTACCTGCCCGCGTTCGAGGCGGCGGTGAAGGAAGGCGAGGTCCTCACCGTCATGGGCGCGTACAACAAGTTCCGCGGGCAGCACGCCTGCCACAACGAGTACCTGCTCAACCAGGTCCTGAAGGGCGAGTGGGGCTTCAAGGGCCTCGTGATGTCCGACTGGAGCGGGACGCACGACACGCGCGAGGCCGCGCTCTACGGGCTCGATCTCGAGATGGGGACCAGCAAGCCGTACGACGAGTTCTTCCTGGCCAACCCCTTCAAGAAGCTCCTCGACAAGGGCGAAGTGCCGGCGTCGGTGCTGGACGACAAGGTGCGACGCAACCTCCGCGTGATGTTCAGGACCGGGGCATTCGACGGCCGCCCGGCCGGGTCGCTCAACACCCCGGCCCACCAGGCCACCGCCCGGAAGGTCGCGGAGGAGGCGATCGTCCTCCTCAAGAACGAGGGCGCCCTGCTGCCCCTCGACCCGTCGAAGGTCCGCACCGTCGTCGTGATCGGCGAGAACGCGGTCCGCAAGCACGCGCACCAGGGCGGCAGCTCCGAGATCAAGGCGCTCTACGAGGTCACGCCGCTCGAGGGGATCGTGAAGCGGGTGCCGGGGGCGAAGGTCATGCACGCGATGGGCTACCGTTCCGGCACGTGGGGCGCCGACAGCCTGCCCGGGAACCCCGACCCGGAGACGCTCGTCGCGCGCGCGGTCGAGGGCGCGCGCCAGGCGGACGTCGCGATCGTCGTGGGCGGGCTCAACCACGAGAGCCACGGAGACTCGGAGGGCACGGACCGGAGGGACCTCGCCCTGCCCGGCGGCCAGGCCGAGCTCATCCGCCGCGTCGCCGAGGCCAACCCGCGCACGATCGTCGTTCTCGTGTCGGGCGGGCCGGTCGACATGGGGCCGTGGCTCGCGAAGACGCCGGCCGTCGTCCAGGCCTGGTACGCGGGCATGGAAGGCGGCAACGCTCTCGCCGCGGTCCTCTTCGGCGACGTCAACCCCTCCGGCAAGCTGCCGGCCACGTTCCCGCGGAAGCTCGCCGACTCGCAGGCCCACGCGCTCGGCGCGTACCCCGGCAAGCAGGGCACCGTGCGCTACGAGGAGGGCCTGCTGGTCGGCTACCGCTGGTTCGACGCGAAGGGAATCGAGCCGCTCTTCCCGTTCGGCCACGGCCTGTCCTACACGACGTTCGAGTACGCGAAGCTGAAGGTGGAGCAGCCACGGGCCGCCCCGCCCGCGGGAGCGCCGGCCCCGGTCGCCGTCGTGCAGATGAACGTGAAGAACACGGGCTCGCGCGCCGGGGCCGAGGTCGTGCAGGTGTACGTGAACGCCCGGGCCCCCCGCCTTCCGCGGCCGCCGCAGGAGCTGAAGGGCTTCGCCCGGGTCTTCCTGACGCCGGGGGAGACGAAGACGGTCGCGGTGGCCCTCGGGGCCGACGCGTTCGCCTTCTACGACCCGGCGAAGAAAGCCTGGGTCGCGGAGGCGGGCGAGTTCCGGGTCCGGGTGGGCAGCTCCTCCCGGCTCATCCGCCTCGAAGCGCCGTTCACGCTGAAGACGACGGCGACGGTGACGCGATGAGGCTGGCGCTGCCGACGCACCCGTGGTACTTCTGCCACTTCGAGTGGGAGCCGCTCCGCCTCGAGAAGGACGAGGTGCTGCTCACCGACCGCCCCGGCTTCGGCATCGAGCTCGACGCGGCGAGGGTCGAGAAGCAGACGCGGCTCGAGGCGTAGCCCGGGCCGTGATGCTCCTGCGCCTCCTCGCCGCCGTCGTCGCGGCGCTGTTCCGGCCGCGGGTGGGGCTCCTCGACGAGTGCGCGATCCACCTGCGGGTGTGGCCGAACGACCTCGACTCGAACCTCCACATGAACAACAGCCGGTACCTCCTGGCCATGGACGTCGGCCGCTGGGAGCTGGTGATGCGCACGGGCTTCTGGCGCGAGCTGTGGCGCCGCCGCTGGTTTCCGGTGGTGGGCTCCGCGACGCTGCGCTTCCGGCGGTCGCTCGACCCCTTCCTGCGCTACCGGCTCGTGACGCGCCTCGTGGCCTGGGACGAGAAGTGGTGCTTCCTGGAGCAGCGGTTCGAGAGGGGAGGGCACGTGCACGCGGTCGGCCGGGTGAAGGCCCTCTTCCGCGGGCCGCAGGGTCACGTGAGCACGGCGGCCCTGCTCGCCGCGGCCGGCTACCCGGAAGCGCCCGCCCAACAGGTGCCGGAAGCCATCCGGCTCTGGCAGGAGGCGGAGGGGGCGGAGCGCACGAGGCGCTGAGGCGATCCCGCGCGCGAGCGGCCGGCGCGGCGCGGGCGCGAGGGGCGGAGGCCGGGAGACGAAAACGGCGCGCGCCCCGGGTGGCCGGGACGCGCGCCGCAGGGCGCGCCGCGGAAGGCCAGCTAGAAGTGCAGGCTGATCTGCGCGCCGACGATGTCGACCTTCTCGGTGTAGCTGCCCACCAGGGCGCCGACCGGCGTCGAGGTGGGCGTGTCCTGGTTCGGCAGGTTGCTGGTCGCATCCTTGATGAAGATGTGCGCGTACCCGACGTCGACGCGGGCCTTCTGAGAAAGCTTCCACTCGAAGCCGGCGGCCGCCCAGACGCGATTGTTGTCGGGCAGACGCGGCGTGCGGTACTGGTCCACGACCGGGGCCTTGTCGTAGGCGGTGCCGAGGCGCAGCATCCAGGCGTCGTTGAAGCGGTAGTTGAAGCCGAGGCCGGCGCGCCAGGTGTCCTGGAACTGCAGCGGCACCGAGCTGAGCGCCGAGTCGTCCGCCCGGACGATGTCGAGCGCGGCGACGGTGCTCCACCCGGTCCAGGTCCAGTCGGCGAGCACCTCCACCTTGTCGTTCTCCCACGCCGCCGCGACCGACCACGTCTCGGGCAGCGTGATCGTCGTCTTGACCAGACCGTTCGCGAACTTGGCGTTGAGGCCGTCGCCGATGGGCGCGAGCGCGCCGGGGAGCGAGAACGTGGGCGCGCCCTCGAAGGTGACGTCCCCGGCGATGTCGTGGGTGATCTTGGAGCGATAGCTGACGCCGACGTGGGCCCGCTCGCCGAGCTTGAGGAGCGCCCCGGCGTTCCAGCCCCAGGCGTTCGAGTCACCGGAGATGAGGCCGGCCCCCTCGAGCGAGCGGCCCGAGGGTCCGAGCTGGGCGACGACGGCGCCGAGCGCGGCCGCCTGCAGGGCGGGCGGCAGCCCCGCGACCGCCTGCGCGGTGCCGGCGAAGGCGAGGCCTCCGAACGCCACCCCCTGGTTGAAGTCCGCCTTGAGGTGCTGGTAGCTCGCGCCGCCGCCGACCGCGAGCGTGTCGCTCAGCTGGAGCGCGATCGTCGGGTTGACGTTCAGGGCCTGGACCTTCGACTTGGTCGCGTGGAAGCGGCCCGCCCAGTCCGGATCCCAGTTGGTCTCGAGCCCGAACGGGATGTTGACGCCGACGCCGAGCCAGATCCGCTCGGTCACCTGGCCCGAGAGGTAGCCGTTCGGCACGGGGAT
>JBGPQQ010000108.1:0-8717 GCA_041489115.1 Vicinamibacteria bacterium
CCGCGGCGAACGCCGCGGCCGCCTCTTCCAGCCGCCCCGCGCGCAGCCGAGCGTACGCGAGGCCCGTCCGCGCGGGGACGAGGCCCGGCCGGCGCTTCAGCAGCTTCTCGTAGCGGCGCGCGGCCGCCGCCGTGTCCCCCGTGAGCACGTCGCTCCACGCTGCACGGAGGGACTTGAGCTCGTCGGCCGACACCTCGGCGGGCGCGCCCGCGGCGAAGGCGTAGGTCTCCCCCTCGGGGACCGGGACGGCGACGCGCTTTGCGCACCCGCCGGCGAGGAGAACGGCGAGCAGGCCGAGCGCGGTGGCGGGCGCGGCGAGGCGCCTCACTGCAGGTGCTCCCGGTAGCGCTCGAGGGCCCGCCCGGACATCTCGGCGTCGAGCAGGACGCGCCCGTTCACGACCTCGTGACCGAGCACGCGGCCGGCGGCGTACACTCCGGAGACCCCCCGCCGGTCTCCTGCCGCGAAGCTCAACCGAACGCGCCGCGGCTCCAGGTCCAGCCGGGACGCGACCGCCGCGAGAAGCCGGTCGCGCCCGTCCCCGGCGAGCGCGGAGACGACCGCGCAGCCCGGGCGCGCCTCGGCGAGCGCCCCGAGCCGCTCCGCCGGCGTGCGGTCTGCCTTGTTGAGCACGACCAGGCGCGGCCGGTCGCCGGCGCCGATCTCGCGCAGCACGGACTCGACCGCGGCCTCGCGCTCCTCGACCCCGGGGGAGGAGGCGTCCACGACGTTCAGCAGCAGGTCCGCTTCCTTCACTTCCTCGAGCGTCGCCCGGAACGCCACCACCAGCGAGTGGGGCAGCTTCTGGATGAAGCCCACCGTGTCCACGAGGAGTATCTCCCGCCCCGGGCCCAGCCGGACCTTCCGCACGAGCGGGTCGAGGGTCATGAAGAGCTGCTCCGACACCGCGGCCCCGCCGCGGGTGAGGGCGTTGAAGAGCGTCGACTTGCCGGCGTTCGTGTAGCCCACGAGGGCCACGACCGGCGCCTCGCGCCTCTCCCGCGCCTCCCGGCGGGTCAGGCGCTCGCGGCGCACGTGCTCGATCTCGCGCCGGATCGACTGGATGCGCTGCCGGATGCGCCGCCGGTCGGTCTCGAGCTTGGTCTCGCCCGGCCCCCTCGTCCCGATGCCGCCCCCGAGCCGCGACAGGAGGACGCCCTTGCCGGCGAGCCGCGGCAGCAGGTAGTCGAGCTGGGCGAGCTCGACCTGCAGACGTCCCTCGCGCGTGCGCGCGCGGCGGGCGAAGATGTCGAGGATGAGCTGCGTGCGGTCGAGGGTCTTCTTCCCCACCGCCCGTTCCAGGTTGCGCTGCTGCGCCGGCGAGAGGTCCTCGTCGAGGAAGAGCGCGTCCGCCTCTTTCTCCTCGCAGGCGCGCTTCACCTCCTCGACCTTGCCCCGGCCGATCAGGGTCGCGGGGTCGCGCCGCGCCCGCTCCTGGAGGAGCGTCCCCACGACCCGCGCGCCCGCGCTTCGCGCGAGCAGCGCCAGCTCCTCGAGCGACGACTCGGCCCGGCCGCGGCCGCGACCGCCCAGCGAGAGGCCGACGAGCAGCGCTCTCTCGCCGGCGTCGGTCATCGCGCGCGGGGCTATGGCCGCGGCCTCGAGGCGTCGGCGGACGGCTCGCTCACCCGGGTGATCGCGGACTTGCGGACGAGGTGGTGCCGCTCGCCCTCGCGCACGTTCAGGAAGGCGCCGGGGCGGTTGAGCAGGTCCAGGATGCGCGAGTGGTTGGCCGGCATGTCCACGAGGACGTCGCCTTCCACGCGCAGCGCCCCGCACTCCACGCGGACGCGCTTCACCGGCGGGCCCACCTGCTCCAGCGCCTCGTCGTGATCGGCCGAGGCGGCCACCGTGACCACGACGACCTGGCCCTTGTTCAGGATGACGGGGCGGCCCTCGCCGTCGGGCAGGAAGGGGAAGAAGGGAGCGGCGTCGTTCATCCACTCCTCCGCCCGCATGGCCCCGGAGTGCGACTCCGCCGTCGCCGGCAGGAAGACCCGTCCGCGCAGCACGCGCCCGTCGGCGCCGAGCACCTCCGCCGCGCGCAGGAGCCGGGGGACCTGGAACCCGTGTGCGTCCGTCGCTCCGAACTCCTGTCCCTCGCCCGTCGTCATGTCACGCTCCCCGCGGATTATCGGGCCCCGCGGCGCCCCGCGCAACGCGGCCGGCCCAGGCCACCTGCCGGGCGAGGCCCCGGAGCAGGACGACCTCGCGGGGCGTGGGGCCCCCGCGCGCGATCAACCGGCGCAGCTCCGTGAGGACCCGGTCCGGGCTCGCGGGGTCGAGGTAGCCGACCTCCAGCAGCGCCCCCCGCAGCTCCCGCACCGCCTGCTCGACGTCGCCCGCCGGCGCCCGCGCTTCCCGCTCGCCGCCGTCGGCACCGGGGGCGGCATGCTCCAGCGCGGCGAGCCGCATCTCGTACGCCAGGAGGAGCACGGCCTGCGCGAGGTTGAGGGACGGGTGGGCCGGGTCCGTCGGCACGTGCACGAGGAAGTGGCACAGGTCCATCTCGGCGCCGGTGAGCCCGCTGGATTCCGGCCCGAAGACGAGGCTCAGCGTGCCGCCGCCGGCGAGCTCACCCGCCTCCGCCGCCATCCTCCGGGGCGTCCGGGCGCCGGGCACCTCCCGCCCGGTCGTGCCCACGACTGCGATGCTCGCCGACACCGCCTCCAGCAGGCTGGCGGCCCGCCGGGCGCCGTCGAGGAGGTCCCAGGCGCCGTAGGCGAGGGAGCGCGCTCCGGGGTCGTCGAGGCCTCCCGGCGGATCGACGAGCCAGAGCGCGCGGAGCCCCATGTTCTTCATCGCCCGGCAGGCGGCGGCGACGTTGGCCGGGCGGCGGGGACGCACGAGGACGACCTCGACGCGCGAAAGGTCCAAGGCAGCGCGAGTCTAGCAGGCCGCCGGCCGGTCGCCCGCTATAATCGGTTCATGAGCCTCCCGGACGCACGGACCTGCCGGTGAAGCTCCTGCGCCCCCTGCCTCGCCCGGCCGCCCGGCTGCTGTCCGCGCTCATCCTCCTGGCGTGGGCGCTCCAGATGGGGGCTCTCGCCCGAAGCGCCTGGTCCTCCTCCCCCGTGGCCCTGGCCGCGGACCTCGCCCGGTACGGCTCCTCGGCCCAGTGGCATGGCATCTACTACCGCGGCGACAAGATCGGTTTCTCCGTCGGCCAGACGACCCCGACCGCTTCCGGCTACGAGATCCGCGAGGACGGCCGGCTCCAGATGACCCTGCTCGGCTCCACCGCCTCCGTCCGGCTCGCGAGCCGCGCGACGGTGGACCGCGCCTTCGACCTCCAGGGCTTCTCCTTCTCCCTCGACCCGGGGACGGGCCCGACCGAGGTCCTCGGCACCCTCGACGGCCGGCGCCTGCACCTCACCATTCGCACGCCCTCCGGCGAGCGGAAGGAGACGCGGGAGCTCGCCGAGCCGCCGGCGCTCTCGCTGAACCTCGCGCGCACCCTCGCCGCACGCGGGCTCGAGACGGGCCGAACCCTGGTCGTGTCGGTCTTCGACCCCGCGACGCTCCGCAACGCCCCGATGACCCTCGAGGTCCAGGCCCGCGAGGTCGTGTGGGCCGCCGGGCGCCCCGTTCCCGCCTTCCGCGTCGAGGGGAGGCTCGCCGGCATCACGACCCGCACCTGGATCACGGACGTGGGAGAGGTCGTGCGCGAGGAGAGCCCGATGGGCCTAATCGTGGTGCGCGAGACGCCGGAGCAGGCGCAGGCCCTCGCGGTTCCGGGCTCCATCCAGACGGATCTCCTCGAGGCCGCGGCCCTCGTTCCCACGACACCCCGGCGCATCGACGACCCGACGACGGTCGCCCGGCTGAAGCTGCGCATCGAGGGCCTCTCCGGCCTCGATCCCGCCGACCTGGAGGGCTCGGGGCAGTCCGCGCAGGGAGGCACGATCGAGGTCGTCGATCCCCGCGACCTGCCGCTCGGGCCCGCCCCCGCCGATCTCTCCTCGTACCTGAGGCCCGAGCCTTTTCTCGAGAGCGACGCCCCGGAGATCCGGGCGGAAGCGGAGAAAGCCGTGGGCGGCGCGGTCGTGCCCCGCCTCCGCGCGGAGCGCCTCGTGCGCCACGTCCACGCGATCGTGGAGAAGAAGCCGACGATGAGCCTGCCCTCCGCCCTCGAGGTGCTCAAGACCCGGATCGGGGACTGCAACGAGCACACCGCCCTCTACGTCGCGATGGCGCGCTCGCTCGGCCTGCCCGCCCGCATCGCGGTGGGCCTCGTGTACCTCCGGGGCGCGTTCTACTACCACGCCTGGCCCGAGGTCTGGGTCGAGGAAGGGCGCGGCCGGGGGCGGTGGCTTCCCGTGGACCCGACGCTCAACCAGTTCCCGGCCGACGCCACCCACGTTCGCCTCGCCCGCGGCGGACTGGAGCGCCAGGCCGCGATCCTGGGCCTCGTCGGCCACGCGCGCCTCGAGGTTCTCGACGTGGAGCTCCGTCCGGGGGCCACCCCGATCCTCGTGGGCCGCGCCGCGAGCGACCTGCGCCCCCTCGACCTGCCCCTGCCGCGCCGGGACGGCACCGGGCGGGGCTGCTGGTCCTCCCCCGGGCGGAGCCGCGAATGATCCTCGTCGAGAGCCTCGTCAAGACCTTCGGCTCCTTCAAGGCGGTCGACGACGTGAGCCTCGAGGTCCCCGCCGGCGAGATCCACGGCTTCCTCGGCCCGAACGGCGCCGGCAAGACCACCACCATCTGCATGATCGCCGGGCTCCTGAAGCCCACCGCCGGCCGGGTCGCGATCGACGGCCACGACCTCGCGCGCGAGCCCGAGGCGGCCAAGAAGGCCCTGGGCTTCATCCCCGACCGCCCGTTCCTCTACGAGAAGCTCACCGCCGCCGAGTTCCTGCGTTTCCACGGCGGCCTCTACGGGATGGAGGCCGCAGCCGTCGAGGCGCGGGCGCACGAGCTGCTGGAGCTCTTCGAGCTCCTCGGCTGGAGGGACGAGCTCGTCGAGAGCTTCTCCCACGGCATGAAGCAGCGCCTCGTCATGTGTGCGGCGTTCCTCCACCGCCCCCGGGCCGTGCTGGTGGACGAGCCCATGGTGGGCCTCGACCCCCGCGGCGCGCGGCTCATCAAGGGGATCTTCCGGGTCATGAGCCGCAAGGGCGTCGCCGTCCTGATGAGCACGCACACCCTCGAGGTGGCCGAGGAGATGTGCGACCGGATCAGCATCATCCAGGAAGGCCGCATCATCGCTCGCGGCACGGTGTCCGAGCTTTCCGCCCTCGCCGGCACCGACGACCCCCAGCTCACGCCCGTCTTCCTGAAGCTCACCGGCGGCAGCGCCCTCCAGGAGATCGAGCTGTGACGCAGGCCTTCCCCTGGCTCCTCCTCCCGGTCTTCTGGAGCGCGCGCAACCGCGCCCGGCGCCGCGAGAAGGGGGACGGTCTGCGGGCCGGGCTGTTCGGGAGCCTCGGCCTCGGGGTGGCCGCGGCGATCTTCGCCATCTCCTTCTGGCTCACCTGGCAGCTCCTCGACTACGAGGAGCTCGGCGACTACCTGGTCCGCCTCGGCCTCGGCTGGCTCTTCCTGACCTTCCTCTCGTTCGTGGCCTTCAGCGCGGTGGTGAGCGCCCTGTCCACGTTCTTCCTGTCGGAGGACCTCCGGCTCCTCCTCGCGGCGCCCGTCCCCTCGGAGCGGCTCTTCCACTCCCGGTTCGCGCGCACGGTTGGTCAGTCGGCCTGGATGGTCGTGGCCTTCCTGCTCCCCGTCCTCCTCGCCATCGGCCTCGCCCGTTGCGCGCCCACCGCCTACTACTTCCTCGCGGTCGCCACCGTCCTCCCCTTCGTCGTGATCCCGTCCGCCCTCGGGGCGATGGTCACGCTCGGCCTGGTGAGCGTCTTTCCCGCCCGCCGGGCCCGCGACGTCCTGATGCTGATGGGGCTCCTCTTCGCGGTGGCGATCGTCCTCCTCCTCCGCTTCATCCGCCCCGAGCGCCTGCTCAGCGTGCAGTCGCTTCCCGACATCACGGCCTTCTTCGCCACCCTGCAGTCCCCCGTCACCCCGTTCCTGCCATCCTTCTGGGCCGGAGAGAGCCTCTTCCTCGCCCTGCGCGGCCAGGTCGACCTCCTCCACCTCGGCGCGCTCTGGACGACCGCCCTCGCCCTCACCGTCCTGGCCCGGGCCGCCTACGGCCGCCAGTACTTCGCGGCCTGGAGCAAGGCCCAGGAGGCCCGCAAAGCCCGCTTCACCCGGCTCTCCCTCCTGGACCCGCTCGTGCTCCGGCTGCCTCTCTCCCGTCCGGGGCGCGCCCTGCTGGTGAAGGACGTCAAGGTCTTCCTGCGCGACACGACGCAGTGGTCGCAGCTCCTGCTCCTGCTCGCCCTCGCCCTCGTCTACGTCTACAACTTCCGCGTCCTCGACCTCGACCGCATCCCGTACATGAGCCGCGTCATCAAGAACGCCTACGCCTTCGTCAACCTGGCCATGGCCGCGTTCGTCACGTCCGCGGTGGCCGTCCGCTTCGTCTTTCCCGCCGTCTCGGCGGAAGGCCCCGCCTTCTGGATCGTGCGCACGGCCCCGGTGCGCATGTCCTCCTTCCTGTGGTCCAAGCTGTGGACCGGCCTCGTCCCCATCATCGTCCTCGCCGAGACCCTCACCGTGGCGTCCAACCAGCTCCTCGGCGTGTCGCCTTTCCTAAAGCTCCTCGGCGCCGGCGCCATCGCGCTCATGACGGTCGCGCTCGTCGGCCTCGCCTGCGGCATGGGCGCGCGGCACCCGCGGTTCGGCGCGGAGAACCTGACCCAGGTCGCCGGCTCCTACGGGGGCGTCGCGTTCATGATTCTCGCGGTGCTCTACATCCTGGTCACGGTGGCCCTCCTCGCCTGGCCCGCCTCCGTGTTCCTGTGGCACGAGTACCGCGGCCTGCCCATCGCCCCGCGCCGCCAGGCGTGGATGGCCCTCGCCCTCGTGGCGGCGGTGGCCCTCGGCCTCTTCACGTTCTGGAGCTCGATGCGGAGGGGCGTTCGCGCCCTCGAGGAGCTCGGGTAGCCCCGCGATCCGCGTAACGGCCGGCGGCCACGAACTCAACGAAGGCAGCGGCCCCGGCTGCGAGTTGGCCGCATCGTGCCAAACCCCGCTCAAGCCGACGACACGCCCGGCGCTCGCTTGCACGGGCGTTCGGTGGCGGGCCCGTGCGCGGGGCCCCTGGCAGCGATGCGGCCCACATCGCCTCGGTCGTCGCGCTTGAGGCCGGCCGGGGCAGCACCGCCGGTGATCGGCTGCTATGATCGAAGGCCGAGATGAAGAGAAACCCCACCCGCAGCGTCCGCATTGGCTCCGTCTTCCTCGGCTCGGGCCACCCCGTCGCGGTCCAGAGCATGTGCGCGACCCGCACCCGGGACGTGGACGCGACCGTCGAGCAGGCGGAGGCCATCCGCCGCGCCGGGGGCGCCCTCATCCGCGTCGCCGTCGACAGCCCGAAGGACGTGGAGGCCCTCGCCGAGGTGCGGCGCCAGACGAGGGCCAACCTCGTGGTGGACCTCCAGGAGAGCTATCGGCTGGCCGAGACCGTGGCCCCGCACGTGGACAAGGTCCGCTACAACCCCGGCCACCTCTGGCACCACGAGCGGTCGAAGCCCGTCCGCGACAAGGTCCGTTTCCTCGTGGACGTGGCGAGGGCCGACGACCTCGCCCTCCGCATCGGCGTCAACTGCGGCAGCGTCGACCCCGAGATGAAGGCCCGCCACCCCGGGAACGACGTCCAGGCCATGGTCGCCTCCGCCCTCGAGCACTGCGGCTACATGGACGATCTCGGCTTCGAGCGCTACGTGGTCAGCCTCAAGGACTCCCACCCCCGCAAGGTCATCGAGGCCAACCGCCGCTTCGCCGAGGCGCGGCCGGACGTGCCCCTGCACCTCGGCGTGACCGAGGCGGGCATCCCGCCCGAGGGGATCGTGAAGACGCGCGTGGCCTTCGAGCAGCTCCTGTCGTGTGGGATCGGGGACACCCTGAGGGTCAGCCTCACCCTGCCCCACCCGCGCAAGCACGAGGAGGTGACGGTCGGCCTGCAGATCCTCGCCGACGTCGCCGCGGGCCGCTACCGCTCCGTCCCCGTCTTCGAGGACGACAAGCTCAACATCATCTCCTGCCCTTCCTGCTCGCGGGTCGAGAACGAGAGGTTCGTGGAGCTCGCGGAGAAGGTGAAGGAGATGACGGCCTACGCGGAGAGGCACGCCCTGACCATCGCGGTCATGGGGTGCCGCGTGAACGGGCCGGGCGAGACGGACGACGCGGACCTCGGCCTGTGGTGCGGCCCGACCCACGTCAACCTGAAGAAGAAGACCGAGAGCCTCGGGGCCTTCGGCTACGACGAGATCCTCGGCCGGCTCCGGAAGGAGCTCGACGCGCTCATCGACGCCCGGGCGACGGCCACCGCGCGGTAGTCGGTCCTACCGCGGTCGGTCGAGGTGTTTGCCGGCCGACTCGAGGTCGGCCTCGACCATGAGCTTCGCGAGCGCCTTGAACGTCACCCGGGGCGTCCAGCCGAGCTCCTGCCGCGCCTTGCCGGAGTCTCCGAGGAGGAGATCCACCTCGGCCGGGCGGAAGTACTTCGCGTCGACCTTCACGAAGTCCCGCCAGTCGAGCCCCACGCAGCCGAACGCCTCCTCGCAGAACTCCCGCACGGAATGGGTCTCGCCGGTCGCGATCACGTAGTCCCCGGGCTCCTCGCGCTGCAGCATCCGCCACATGGCCTCGACGTA
>JBGPQQ010000109.1:0-8699 GCA_041489115.1 Vicinamibacteria bacterium
ACGCGCCGTCCAGCTCGACCCGCCCGAGGGCGGCGTTCGCCTCGGGGTGGGAGGGGTCGGCGGCCAGCACCTTCTGCCATGCCTCGCGCGCCTGAGTGAGCAGGTCGCGCTCGGCGGCCCAGCGAGCCAGCGCGGCCCAGCCATGGACGTCGCGCGGCTCGAGGGCGGCGGCGCGATCGCGGAAGCCCTCGAGGGCCGAGCGGCTCTCCACGATCTTCTCGATCCGTCGCATGGGCAGCGTGACGCGTCCGGGAGCCGTTTCCAGGACCACGGCGTCCTTCGTCCTCTCGACGATCACGCCGGTGACGCGTCCGCCCCCGCGGAGGAAGATCTCGTCGGCGGCCGCGGGGGTTGCCGCGAACGCGATCGCCAGCACCGCCACTCCCGTCCGGCTGCTCACGAAGCGCATGACAACCCTCCGCGAGGAAGCGTACCGCAACTCGGCGGTCCGCCGGGAACGGGATGGACTTGGACGTCGGCGCGTATGAGAATCGCCCCGCTCGTCCGATGCTCTCCCGAAGAACCCTCGCCTCGGTGCTAGGCGCCTGCGGGATCGCGATCCCGGCGCTCCTCGCCGCAGGGGGCGCCGCGGCGCGCCCCGGAGGCGCCTGGCTGGGCGCGCCCGGTTGGGCCGCCGGGGCCGCCATCGTCGCCGGCATGGCCGGGCTCGCTCTCGCGGTCCGCCACCGGCCGGCACTGGGCGCCTGCGCCGGCCTCCTGCTCCCCGTGGGGCTCCTCCTCTCGGGAGCGCCGCTCGCCGGCGTGCGGGCGCTCTCCGGGCCGCCGCTCGCCGCGCTGGCGCTGGCCGGGCTCGCAATCGTCGCGGTGCGCCTCGACTGGCGGCCGCCGCGCATCCTGTTCCTGCCCCTCGTCTTTGCGGTGCTCGTCGTGGCCGCGGGGCGGACGCACGTGCGGGTCGGGCCGGAAGGAGACGAGCCCCACTACCTGATGGTCGCCGAGAGCCTCGTCCGCGACGGGGACCTCTCGCTCGAGCGCGATTACGCCGAGGGCCGCTACACGCGGTTCCACGACGCGCCGCTCGAGCCGCACTACCGCGTGCGCGGGAAGAACGGGGCGATCTACTCGCTGCACGCGATCGGCCTGTCGGTCCTGATCCTGCCGGCCTGGGCCCTGGCGGGGTATGCCGGCGTCACCGTGTTCATGGCGCTCGTCGCGGCCCTCGTGGCCCTCGAGGTCCGCGAGTGGGTGCGCGACCTCACCGGGCGCGACGGGCTGGCCGAGGCGGCGGGCTGGGTGGCGGCGCTCACCCCGCCCCTCGTCCACTACGCCGGCCTCGTGTTCACCGAGGTGCCGGCGGCGCTCCTCCTTTCCTTCGGGCTCCGGCGCGGCCGGGACGCGGCGCTGGGGAGGGGAGGTGCTTTGGCCGTCGGTCTCGCGGCGGCGGCCCTGCCGTGGCTGAACGTGCGGTACGCGCCGCTGGCCGCCCTCGTGATCGTCCACGCGCTCTGGCGGAATCCGCGCCCACGCATCGCTCTGGCCGCTCTGGCGCCGGCCGTCGTCTCCGGCGTGGGCCTGCTCGTCCACCACCAGGTCCTCTACGGCTTCTGGGACCCCCGCCGCGTGTACGGGCGGCGACCCGAGTTCGCCCTGTCGACCCTCAGGGAGGGCCTTCCCGGCCTGCTGCTCGACCAGGAGTTCGGTCTCCTCGTCTATGCCCCGGTCCTCGCGCTGGCGCTCCCGGGTCTCGCGTTCCTCTGGCGGCGCGACCGAAGGCTCGCGCTCACGGTCGGGGCCGCTGTCGGTGTCGTCGTCCTCACCGCGGGCACGTGGCACATGTGGCGGGGAGGCTTCAACCCCCCGGGGCGATTCCTCGTGCCGATCGCCCCGCTTCTCGTCGTGGCGGTGGCGATGGCCTGGGACCGGCGCGGGCTGACGGCCGGTGCTTCGCTGCTCCTCGGCTGGACGCTCTGGACCGGGCTCGCCGGCGCGTGGGAGCCGCGGCTCGTCCACCGCGACCGCGACGGCACGGCGCCCCTCTTCCGGCAGCTGTCCGGGGCGCGGGAGTGGACGGCCCTGCTGCCGGCCTACGTCCTGGCCGATCCCGATCGCCACCGGCTCGCCGCCGTCTGGGCCGTGGCCCTGCTCGCGGCGCTGCCGTGGCGCGGCCGGGCCGCGACGGCGGGCCGTGTCGCGGCGGCGAGCCTCGGCTTCGTCCTTGCCGGCGGCGTTGCCGCCACGGTTTCCCGCGCGCGCACGGACGACCGCGACGCGGTTCGGCTCGTCGGCCGAGAGGCCCTGATGCTGCCGGGCTGGCGCGCGGGGCCGGCCGTGGGGGAGTGGCCGCTCGAGGCGCTCGGCTGGGGGCCGGCCTACGAGCCGCACCGGTTCCCGGACGGGGCCGAGGTGGGCCGTCGCCTGCCGCTGCCGGCCGGGCACTACCGGCTCTCGCTGATCGGTGAACCCCTCGGGGCCGCGGGACCCACGGTGGTGGTTGCCCCGGACCGGCCCGGGGCGCCCTTCCGGCTCTTCCCGACTCGGCCGGCGGCCGAGGGCTGGGAGGCCGACGTCGAGGTGCGTCGCGGGGAGGGCGCGGTCGGCTTGCGGCTGCGAGGGGGAGGCGCGATGCTGTTGAAAGGGCTGAGACTCTCGGTTCAACCCCCGGCCGAGGGATCGGTCTAATCGTTCGGAGGAGAACGAGCATGCGCGTGCAAGTGCTGACGGCGGCGGGCGCCTTGGCAGTGGCGGGTACCGTCCTCGTGGCCGCGGCGGCGCAGGAGCGTCCGCGGCGCGAGGGGCGGCCCGACCGGGCGGCCATCCAGGCCGAGCTGGGCCTGAGCGCCGACCAGGCGGCTCAGCTGAAGAAGCTGCGGATCGAGGGTCGGAAGCAGGCCATCCGCCAGCACGCCGACCTGGCGATCGCCCGCCTCGAGCTCGCGGAGCTGATGGACGCGCCGACCGTGGACGAGAAGGCCGTCGCCGCGAAGGTCAAGGCCATCTCGGACCTGCAGGCGGCGGCCCTGAAGGCGCGGACGGACGAGCGCCTGGCGATGCGCCGCCTCCTCAGCCCCGAGCAACAGGAGAAGATGAAGCAGCTCATGCAGCGGAACCGGCGGGAGCGCGGGCCCCGGCCGGGGCCCGCCTGGCGGCACCGGCAGCCGGCGACTGGGGAAGCACCCCCGCCTCCGGGCCCCGGCGGGCCCTGGTCGGACGGGGACGACGGGCCGCCGTTGCCCGAGCCGGAGCGGTGACCAGCCCGGCCCTCGCCCTGCCGCTCGGCCTCGCGGCGGTGGGGGCTCCCCTGGACGGGGGGGCGCTGCCGCGGGAGGCCGAGCGCGAGGAGATCGAGGCGTGCCGGCGCGGGGAGCGCGAGGCCTTCGACCGCCTCGTCGTGCGCTACCAGCGCGACGTGTACCGGCTGTGCTACCGGTACGTGAACGACCACGAGGACGCAAACGATCTCGCGCAGGAGGTCTTCCTCAAGGCCTGGCGGGGGATCGGGCGCTTCCGGGGCGAGAGCTCGTTCTCGACGTGGCTCTACAGGATCGCGGTGAACGCGTGCCTGAACTTCCGGGTGCTCCGGCGGCCGGCGACGCAGGAGCTGCCCGAGACCCTGGCCGACCCCGTGCTGGGCGCCCTGGCGCGCGCGGAGAGCGACGACGAGGCGCGGCTCGTGCGGGCGGCGGTCGTCCGCCTCCCGGAGAAGCAGCGCGCGACGCTGATCCTGAAGGTCTACCACGACCTGACGCACGAAGAGGTGGCGGGAATCCTCGGCTCGACGGTGGGAACGGTGAAGGCCAACCTCTTCCACGCCCTCGGCAATCTTCGCCGGCTGATGGCCGAAGAGGGGAGATGAGGCGATGACGCGGCACGTTTCGGACGAATCGCTCCCGGACCTCGCGGAGGGCGGGGGCTCGGACGAGGACCGCGCGCACGCCGCGGGCTGCGGGGCGTGCACGGCGCGCGTCGAGGAGACGCGGGCGGTGCTCGCCCTCGCGCGGCGCGCCGACGTGCCCGAGCCGCCGCCCCTCTACTGGGAGGCGATGCGCCGGAACGTCGGCCGGAGGCTCGCGGAGGAGCCACGCCGGGCACCGCGGTGGGCCTGGCTCACGCCGGTGGCGGCCGCTGCCGCGGCCGTGGTGGCGGTGGTGGTTCTCACCACCGGGCGCACGCATGCGCCGTCCGCGCCCCCCGAACGGACGCTGGCGGCCTGGTCCGCCCTGCCGCCGGCCGAGGACGACGCGTCGCTCGAGGTGCTCGAAGGGCTGGCCGTGGCGGACGCGGACCTGGCGGAGCTCGACGAGGGGCGCGGCGTGGGTGCGTTCCTGGCCGGTCTCTCCGACGAGGATGACCGGGCGCTCGCGGACTCGCTCCGCAGCGCCAGGCAGGGGGGTGAGTCGTGATGTCGAGGCTTCTTCTGACCTTGGTCCTGGCCCTCGGGGCCGGGAGCGCCCGTGTCCTCGCGCAGGAAGAGCCGCCCGCCGGGGCGGAGCGACCCGCCCGCGCGGAGGCCTTCAAGATGGTGGACGCCTACGTCATGAGCAACCTCCAGGAGAGCCTGGGCCTCAGCGACGAGCAGTTTGCCAAGGCGGTCCCGCTCGTGAAGAGGCTGCAGACTGAACGGCGCGAGTACTACCTCGAGCGGACGCGGACGGTGCGCGAGATGCGGCGCCTGCTGCATCAGGGGGGCGCGCCCGAGGCGCAGGTGCTGGACCTGCTGCAGCGGCTGAAGGGGCTCGACGCGGACGGCCCCGTGCAGGCGCGGAAGAACCTCGAGGCCCTCGACGCCGTGCTCAGCCCGGTCCAGCAGGCGAAGTTCCGGGTCCTCGAGATGGAGGTCGAGCAGCGCATGCGGGAGCTCATGAACCGCGTGCGCCCGCGGGCGGCCCGGCCGGGCGCGCGCGGGCCGCGCGAGTAGCGGGGGCTCGTCTCGTCGTATACTGGCCCCCTATGGCCAGCAGCAAGAAGAAGGCAGAGGCGGGGAAGCCGTCCGCCCCGGCGTCCGGCACGGCGCGCGGCACGAGGAAGGCCACGGCGGCCGCGGCGAGCAAGCCGGCCGCTGCGGCGAAGGCGGCCGCGAAGAGGAAGGCGACGCCGAAGACCGCGGCGAAGAAGGCCGCCGCCCCGAAGGCGGCCCCGAAGGCCGCTCCGAAGAAGGCCGCGGCGGCGAAGGCGGGTCCAAAGAAGGTCGGCGCCCGGGCGGTGCCGAAGAAGCCCGCGGCCAAGGCGCGCGGCCCGGCGGCGGCACGCGGGCGCCGCGGCGCTGTCGAGGAACACGCGCCCCTCGGGGTGCCCGGCCTGAGCGACGAGGACCAGATTCGCGCGGCGAAGTACCTGCCGCGCGAGCTGCCGAAGCTGCTCTTCGAGGAAGACCGCTTCCTGTTTCCCGAGACCTACGGGGTGAACCGCGTCCGCCTGCTCGTGCGCGACCCGGAGTGGATCTTCGCCTACTGGGACGTGAGCCCCGCGGGCATGAAGGACCTCGGCAAGAGCCTCGGCGAGCGGGCGCTCGCACTCTCGCGGCTGACCCTGCGCGTGCTCGACCCCGTGAGCGGCGGGTCGAGCGACATCCTGCTGCCGCCCGGCGCGCGGTGGTGGTACATCCGCACCGACTCCGCGCGGCGGACCTACCGCGCCGAGCTGGGGGTGACGCTGCCGTCGGGCGAGTTCCGGCGGCTGGCGGAGAGCAACACCGTCGTGACGCCGCGGGTCGGCCCGTCGCCCCGGCGCGCGCGCCGGCGGATGAGCTACCGCGACGCCCGGGATCTCCCGCCCTCCGCGGCGGAGGCCGCCGGGTTGGCCGAGGCGGAAACCGGCGTGGCCCGGGCGCCCTGGGAGGCCGAGTCGATCGACGGCGCGGCCGCGCCCGCCGACGCGGGCAAGGCCAGGCGCGGCGGGGCGAGCGACGCCTTCCGTCCCGGCGGCGCCAGCGACACGTTCCGGCGGTAGGGGGTCGCCATGCCCGCCGGGTACTGGTGCCCCGTCCTCCACGCCCACCTCCCCTACGTCCGGCACCCGGAGCACCCGTCGTTCCTCGAGGAGGACTGGTTCTTCGAGGCGCTCACCGAGACCTACGTCCCGATGGTCCGGGTCCTCGACGGGCTCCTGAACGACGGCGTCGAGTACCGCCTCACGATGACGCTGTCGCCCCCGCTCGTCTCGATGATGACGGACGAGCTGCTCGTCGAGCGGTACCACCGTCACCTCGACAACCTCGTCGAGCTGGCGCGGCGCGAGGTGGACCGGACGAAGAAGTGGCAGCCGCAGTTCCACGACCTCGCCTGGTTCTACCTGCACGAGTTCTCGGACATCCGCCGGGTCTTCCGCGAGGTCTACGGGTCGAACCTCGTCTCGGCGTTCCGGAAGCACCAGGACGCGGGCAAGCTCGAGATCATCACCTGCGGTGCGACGCACGGCTTCTTCCCCCTGATGGACCCGGTGCCGCAGGCGGTGCGCGCCCAGGTGCACGTGGCGGCGCAGCACTACCGCAAGCACTTCGGGCGCAACCCCGACGGGATCTGGCTGCCCGAGTGCGGCTACACGCCGGGCCACGAGGTCTTCCTCAAGGAGGCGGGGCTCCACTTCAGCTTCCTGGAGGCCCACGGGCTCACCGACGCCCACCCGCGGCCCAGCTCCGGCGTCCACGCCCCGATCGTCTCGCCGGGCGGGATCGTCTTCTTCGGCCGCGACATGGAGTCCTCGCGACAGGTCTGGAGCGCGGAGTCGGGCTACCCCGGCGACTTCGACTACCGCGAGTTCTACAAGGACGTCGGCTGGGAGCTCCCGATGAGGGACCTCGAGGACTTCCTGCCCGACGGCGAGAGGAAGAACCTCGGCATCAAGTACTACCGCGTGACCGGGCGGGGAGTGGACCTCGGCCACAAGCAGCCCTACGTGCGCTCGTGGGCGATGGGGAAGGCGGCGAGCCACGCCGGCAACTTCCTCTTCAACCGCCAGAAGCAGGTCGAGCACCTCGCGGGGTCGATGAGGCGCACGCCCATCGTGGTGAGCCCGTACGACGCCGAGCTCTACGGGCACTGGTGGTTCGAGGGGCCGCAGTTCCTCGACTTCCTCTTCCGGAAGATGCACTTCGACCAGGACGTCGTGAAGCCGACGACGCCCTCGGAGTACCTCGAGCGCTTCGGCGACCTCGAGGTCTGCCAGCCGCCCATGTGCACCTGGGGCGCCGACGGCTACGCCGAGGTGTGGCTCAACGCCTCCAACGACTGGATCTACCCCCACCTCGACATGGCGGCCGAGCGCATGGTCGAGCTGGCGAGGCGGTACGAGCAGGCGGGCCCGATCGAGGGGCGGGCCCTCAACCAGGCCGCGCGCGAGCTGCTGCTGGCGCAGTCGTCGGACTGGGCCTTCATCATGAAGACCAACACGATGGTCGAGTACGCGAAGAAGAGGACGCGCGACCACGTCGCGCGCTTCGACTACCTCTACCGCGCGCTCAGCGGCCAGTGCATGCTCGAGGAGCCGATCCTCCGGGAGTTCGAAGAGCGGGACAACCTGTTCCCGGAGATCGACTACCGGGTCTACCGGTAGCCCCCCGCCATCGGTGGGCGACGCAGATCGCGCGTGTCTTGTCGGCGGAGCATGCGCGGGTGTATAGCTCGTTGGGGGTGCGCGTGGTCGGTTCCTCTCTCCGCGACCCCCGGAGGCGGGGATGGGCGCTGTCGTACGACGTGCCGCCGTCGCCGGTAGCTGGTACCCCGGGACGGCGTCGGCGATCGCCGCGGAGGTGGACGCATACCTCGAAGCGGCGGGGCCGGTGCCCGGGCCGGGCCGGCTCGTCGGTCTCGTGAGCCCCCACGCCGGGCTGCGCTACTCCGGTCCCGTCGCGGCCCACGGGTACGGGCTGCTGCGTGTCCCAGCTGCAAAGCCAGGGCTCACCGCCGTCCTGGTCGGCCCGTCGCACCACGCGGCGTTCGATGGCGTCGCGGTGCACGCGCGCGGCGCGTGGGAGACGCCCCTCGGCCGCGCCCCGATCGACGAGGAGCTGTCGCAGGCGCTCCTCGACGCCGGCCCCGTGGTGTTCGAGGATCCCGACGTGCACCGCGGCGAGCACTCGCTCGAGATGCAGATGCCGTTCCTGCAGCGGCTCGTGCCCGGCCTGCGGATCGTGCCCCTGCTCATGGGCAGCCAGTCGCGCGAGGAAGTCGACGCGCTCGCGACAGCCCTCGCGAAGGCCCTCGCGGGCCACGAGGCGCTCCTCGTCGCCTCGAGCGACCTCTCGCACTACCAGCCGGCCGTGGTTGCGAACCGGGCCGACGCGGCGGTCGTCGACGAGGTGGGCCGTTTCGACGACGAGGCGCTCATGACGCGGCTCGAGACCCGCCACAACGTGGCCTGCGGCGGCGGGCCCGTGGTGGCGGTCATGAAGGCGGCGCGCGCGCTCGGCGCCGACCGCGCGACCGTGCTGAAGTACGGGGACAGCGGGGACGTGGGGGCGCGGGACAAGAGCCACGTCGTGGGCTACCTGTCCGCGGCCCTCACCTCGGGCTCGTGAGCGCGAGGGCGTCGGACCCCGTGGCCGCGGCCGGCGATCTGACGGCAGGGGAGCGCCAGGCCCTCCTGCAGGCCGCGCGCGAGTCGATCGCGGCGCACTTCCGGCGGCGGCCCCCGCAGCTCCCGGCCGCCACCGGCGCGCTCGCCGAGAAGCGTGGCGCCTTCGTCACCCTCCACCGGCCCGACGGCGAGCTGCGGGGCTGCGTCGGCCTGATGCGCTCGGACCG
>JBGPQQ010000110.1:0-8684 GCA_041489115.1 Vicinamibacteria bacterium
AGATGTCGGAGAACGCGCTCGTCGTGTTCGTGAAGCACCCGAGGCCGCGGGCCGTGAAGACGCGCCTCGCCGCGGCGATCGGCCCCGAGGCCGCGGCGGAGCTGTATCGGGCCCTCGCCGAGCACGTGCTCGAGGCCACGACGCCCTCGGGGGAGTACGAAAGGCTCGTCTTCTTCGACCCGCCGGGGGCCCTGGAAGAGATGCGCGCGTGGCTCCCCGGCGTGAGACTCCTGGCGCAGTCCGACGGCGACCTCGGCGCCCGCATGTCCGACGCCTTCGCCCGGGCGTTCGCCCGCGGCGCGAGGCGCGTGGCGATCGTCGGCACGGACGCGCCGGGCGTCTCTCGGGAGACGGTGACGGAGGCGCTCGCCGCTCTCGACACGGCCGACTTGGTGATCGGTCCGGCGGAGGACGGCGGTTACTACCTCGTCGCCCTGCGGACGCCGCGGCCGGAGCTGTTCGCGGGCATGGCCTGGAGCACGCCGTCCGTGCGCGAGGAGACGCTGGCGCGGGCCGCGGTCGCCGGGCTGTCCGTGCGGGAGCTCCCGCGGCTCCACGACATCGACACCCTCGACGGCCTGCGCGCCGAGTGGCCGGTGGTGTGGGCTCTCCTCGCCGGCCGGACGGAGCTGCGTGACGCGATCGGAAGCGCCCTGGGGGCCTCGCCTTCCTGAGAGCGCCCGCCGGAACCGGCCATGGCCTGTTGGCGATGACCGAGATGGCGCCGTCCACCTCCAGGACGGCGAGCCGGCCGAGGCCGCGGTTGGCCACGAGCAGCACGGTCGCGGCGACCAGGGCGCCGAGGAGCGAGGTGTTCGGGCCGACCATCGCGCTCTGGCGCCCCCGCCGCGGGGTACCATGGCCGTGCGCGGGCGCGTCGCCGGCGCCCGGAGGAGGCAGCGGATGCCCGAGGTGAGGAGCTACCTGGAGGCAGTGATGACGCTCGACGAGGCTCCGCTCAAGCTCGACCCGGGCCAGGTCATCTTCTCGGCCGGAGACACGGGCCGGGAGATGTTCATCGTCCGCACCGGGAGCGTGGACCTCCGCATCGGGGACACGCTGCTCGAGACTGTCGAGCAAGGCGGCATCTTGGGCGAGCTGGCCCTCGTCGATCCCGCCCCCCGCAGCGCCACGGCGGTGGCCGGGCCCGACTGCACGCTCGTCCTCGTGACCGCCGCCTCCTTCAACGACCTCGTCCGCAAGGTGCCGGGCCTGGCCCTCGAGGTCATGAAGGTGATGGCCCGGCGCCTGCGGAAGACGAACCCCGCGGGCTGAAGGCCCGCCCGAGCCCGGGCCGGGGAGCCGTCCCTACATCGTCGGCTTGCCCGTCCTCCGGATGAGCTCGAGGAACTCCTCGCGGGTCGGCTGGCGATCGCGGAAGGCGCCCAGCATGCAGGAGGTGACCGCGATCGAGTTCTGCTTCTCGACCCCTCGCATCATCATGCAGAAGTGCATGGCCTCGATGACGACGCCCACCCCCTTCGGCTGGATGACGTCGCGGATCGTCTCCGCGATCTGGACGGTGAGCCGCTCCTGCACCTGGAGCCGCCGGGCGAACATGTCCACGAGGCGGGGGATCTTGGAGAGGCCGACCACCTTCCCGTTCGGGATGTAGGCGACGTGCGCCTTCCCGTAGAAGGGCAGGAGGTGGTGCTCGCACATCGAGAAGACGTCGATCTCCTTGACGACGACCATCTCGTCGTAGGTGACCGTGAAGAGGGCCTCGTTGATGAGGGCCCTCGGGTCCTGGCCGTAGCCGCTCGTCAGGAACTTCAGGGCCTTCTCCACCCGCTCGGGGGTCTTGTCGAGCCCCTCCCGTTCGGGGTCTTCCCCCAGCCCGGAGAGAAGGGTCCGGACGGCGTCCTGCATGGGGTTCCTGGGGGTCATCGAGGGGTCCTCCCTCCCGGAGAATACCCCCTTCCCGCTTTCCGGACCTCTCCTGACCGGCTCCTCCCGCATGATGCGCGGGACGGCGGAAGCTCCCCCATGGGTGGGGGGGCCGGAGGACCCGACGTGAGCCAGCCTCTCGCCCTGACCCGCACCGACAGCCAGGGGGCCCTTCTCTCCGTCCTGAAGGGCCTCGAGATCCAGAAGACGCTCGGCACCGAGCCGGTGCTCACTGCCCTGCGGCACTTCCCGGCCCAGCCCGCCGACATCGTGGGTTTCCCGGAGGACCTGCACCCCAGGCTCCGGGAGACGCTGCTCGGGCGCGGGTACCAGGGCCTCTACACCCACCAGCGCGAGGTCTACGAGCACGTCCAGGCCGGCCGGGACGTCGTGGTCGTTACCCCGACCGCCTCGGGCAAGACCCTCTGCTACAACCTGCCGGTCCTCGACCGGATCCTGAAGGACCCGGACGCGCGGGCGCTCTACCTCTTTCCGACGAAGGCTCTCGCCCAGGACCAGCTGGCCGAGCTGCACGGTGTGATCGAGACGATCGGGGCCGACATCGGGACGTTCACCTACGACGGGGACACGCCGCAGGACGCGCGGAAGTCCATCCGGGCGCGGGCGCACGTCGTGGTCACGAACCCCGACATGCTCCACAAGGGCATCCTGCCGCACCACACGAAGTGGGTGAAGCTCCTCGAGAACCTGCGCTACGTGGTGGTGGACGAGCTGCACAGCCTGCGCGGGGTCTACGGCTCGCACGTCACGAACATCCTCCGGCGGCTGCGGCGGCTCTGCGAGTTCTACGGCTCGCGGCCGCAGTTCATCTGCTCCTCGGCCACGATCGGCAACCCGAGAGAGCTGGCCGAGGCGCTCACCGAGCGCGAGATGACGCTCGTGGACCGGAGCGGGGCCCCGCGCGGCGAGCGGTACTTCGCGATCTACAACCCGCCGGTCGTGAACCGGCAGCTCGGCATCCGCAGGTCGGCGCTCAACTCGGCCCGTGACGTCTCGCTGTCGTTCCTCGGCAAGGGGCTCCAGACGATCGTGTTCGCCCCGTCACGCCTCGCCACCGAGGTGCTGGTCACGTACCTCAAGGAAGCCCTCGAGACGAAGCCGGGGTCCGAGGGGATCATCCGGGGCTACCGGGGCGGCTATCTGCCGCTCAAGCGCCGCGAGATCGAGCGGGGGCTCCGCGAGGGGTCGGTCCTCGGCGTCGTCTCCACGAACGCGCTGGAGCTCGGGATCGACATCGGGAGCCTCGACGCGGCGGTGCTGGTGGGCTACCCGGGCAGCGTGGCCTCGGCCTGGCAGCAGGCGGGACGGGCGGGGAGACGGACGGGGACCTCGGTCGCGGTGCTCGTGGCCAACTCGTCGCCGCTCAACCAGTTCATCGCGAAGAACCCCGACTACTTCTTCGGCTCGCCCGTCGAGCAGGGCCGGGTCAACCCCGACAACCTGCAGATCCTCGTCAACCACGTCAAGTGCGCGGCGTTCGAGCTGCCCTTCGTGGGGGACGAGCCCTTCGGCAAGGAGAACCTCGTCGAGATCCTGAAGTACCTCGAGGAGGAGAAGCTGCTGCACCGGGCGGGGGACCGCTGGCACTGGACGAGCGACAGCTACCCGGCCGACGCGGTCAGCCTGCGCTCGGTCTCCTCCGACAACTTCGTCATCCAGGACGTGACCGCCGAGCCGCGGATCGTCGCCGAGGTGGACTACGACTCGGCGCCGTCCATGGTCCACGAGAAGGCGATCTACATCCTGGAGGGGCGGACGTACTTCGTCGAGAGGTACGATCACGAGGAGCGGCGGGTGGAGGTGCGCGAGGCCGAGGTCGACTACTACACCGACGCCATCACGTACACGAAGGTCCGCATCCTGGATCGCTTCGCGGAAGAGCCGCGCGCCAACGGCCGGAGGAACCACGGGGAGGTCCACGTCACCTCGCAGGTGGTGGGGTTCAAGAAGATCAAGTTCCACACGAACGAGAACGTCGGGTCGGGCGAGCTGACCATGCCCGAGAACGAGATGCACACGACCTCGTACTGGCTCACGGTCCCGCGCGAGATCATGCAGGCGCTGCCCTACGGCCTCGAGGAGCGGCGGGACGGCGTGGTGGCGCTTTCGTACACGCTCGGCCAGCTGGCCGCGCTCTTCCTGATGTGCGACCGGCACGACCTCGGCGTCGCCCTCGGCGACAACGGACAGGGCGAGGCGCGGATCGAGCGGGGGCTGCTGCGTCTCGGGGCGGGCCGCGGCGGCCGCTCGGCCGAGCCGCCGCCGGGCGAGGACTACGAGCCCAACATCTTCGTCTACGACGCCTACCCCGGCGGCATCGGGCTCTCCGAGCCGCTCTACCGCCTCCACGACCGGCTGCTGGCCGAGAGCCGTGCGCTCATCGCCGCCTGCCTCTGCAGCGAAGGCTGCCCGTCGTGCGTGGGCCCCGCCGGAGAAGTGGGGAGCAGGGGCAAACAGGTGGCCTTGGCGATTCTCGAGGCCGTAGTAACGGAATGACAGCCGATCGTTTGCCGCTGCTATCCAGGGGGTCTGGGGGGCGGGAGCCCCCCAGATCAAAGGAAGCTGAGCACAGCCTGGCCGTGGTGGTTTCTTCCGTCCATGGCGCGTCTCTTGGAGCCGTTGCGGATTCCTCGTCGCCGCCCGGCAAGAGCGAAGCTCCTGCAAAGGGACTCGCACCGGCTGCGAATTGGCCGCATCGTGCCAGACCCCGCTCGAGCCGACGGCCCCCCTGGCGCTCGAGCGGGGCCCCTGGCAGCGATGCGGCCCACATCGCCGTGGCTGTTCCTCGCTGCCGGCGACCGGCGAGCCGCCGGTCCCAGGCTCGGAATAACAAGTCCTTTCCTCTCCCGTGTCCTCGAACTCACTCCACGACCGCCTGCAGCGGCTGAGGCGCCCGGTCGAGCCGCCGGCCGGCGCTCCCGGCCTCGAACGGCTCGAGCGCGAGATGCTCGGCGACGCGGCCGTGCCGGACGACGGCGAGGCCCTTCCGCTGAAGGCCCGTCTCGAACGCCTGGTGGCCGCGGCTTCTCTCCGCGAGCGCCGGCGCGGCCCCGTACCGGTGCCCCTCGAGGAGCTCGTCGAAGGGATGCGCGTCGAGAACGAGCGCGGCGAGTTCTTCCTCGTCGAGAGCGCGGTCCACCTGGAGGTGAGGCACGGCGACGTGCCGCTCTCGCGCTTCCACGCGATCGAGCCCTCGACCGTCTCCGTCCTCACCGCGGAGCCCGACCTCGAGGGCTTCGACCTCCGCCGCGCCGTCTTCCTCGACACCGAGACGACGGGCCTCGCCGGCGGGGCGGGCACGGCCGCATTCCTGATCGGCGTTGGCTGGGTGGACGGCGAACGCTTCCGGGTGCGGCAGTACTTCATGCGGGACTACCACGAGGAGGCGGCGCTCCTCCACGGCCTCGCGGAGGAGCTGGAGCGCTTCGACCGCCTCGTCACCTTCAACGGCAAGATGTTCGACGTGCCACTCCTCGACGCGCGTTTCCGCCTGAACCGGGCCCGCTTCCCGCTGGCCGAGGCGCCCCACCTCGACCTCCTCCACCCCGCGCGGCGGCTCTGGAAGGCGCGGCTCGAGTCCTGCCGGCTGCAGTCGCTGGAGGCGCAGCTCATGGGCCTGCGGCGCACGGGCGACATCCCCGGCGAGGAGATCCCGCAGGTCTACTTCGACTGGGTGAGGCGGCGCGACGCGCGGATGCTGGCGAAGGTCTTCGAGCACAACCGGCAGGACATCGTCTCGCTGGCGGCGCTCGCCGTCCTCGCCTGCCAGTGGGTCGAGGAGGGCCGGGCCGAGGACCCGCGGGACGTCTTCAGCCTCGCCCGCGTCCTGGAGCGCGCGCGTCTCTACGATCGCAGCGCGGCCGAGTACCGCCGCGCCCTCGACCTGGGGCCCGGCGCGCTGCGGGGCCCGGCGCTCCTGCGCCTCGCCTGGCGGGCGAAGCGGGCGGGAGAGCAGGCGCGCGCGGCGGACCTGTGGGCCGAAGCGGGAGAGGCGGGCGAGGTCGAAGGCTGGCGCGAGCTCGCCATGCACCACGAGCACCGCACGAAGGACCTGGATGCCGCGCTTGTGGCGGTCGAGCGCGGCATGCGGCTCGTGGAGTCGGAGAGCCGCCGCGACGTGCGCGCCTGGCACCAGGCCGAAGGCTTCGAGCGGCGGCGGCGGCGGCTCGTCCGGAAGAAGGCCGGCTAGGCCCCGATCTCGCGCTGGAGGAAGTCGACGAGGTCCTGGACGAGGACCGGCTTCTTGAAGACCGCCATGCCCGACTTCTCGAAGGCCGGGATGAGCGGGGAGTGCGCGTAGCCGGTGAGGAGGCCGATCGGCAGGCCGGGGAAGCGGCGGCGCAGCGTGTCGGCGAGGTCCTTCCCGTCGCGGCCCGGCATGACGAGGTCCACGAGGGCGGCGTCGTAGCTGGCGGTTTCGTACTTCTCGAACGCCTCGTCCGCCGAGGTGGCCGCGTCCACGAGGAAGCCGTGGCGGGCGAGGGCCTTCGTCAGCATCAGTCCGATGCCGGGGTCGTCGTCCACGACGAGGATGCGGCGCGGGTCTTTCATGCGAGGGCGGGAATGCTACCCGAGCCGTAACCTCGCGTAAAGGTGCAAATGCCCCTGCCCCGATGGCCCATCCGGCGGGACGCGGGGGCTAGGCGCCGGCGCTGCCCGGGGGCCACGGCCGCGCCTCCGTGAAGGAGTGGAGGGGCACCGGCGTCCCCCGGGTCCAGAAGCGGTGGAGGTGGTCCAGGGCCAGGCCGGTGTTGGCCGGGGTGAGGACGCTCGCCGCGAGCCGCTTCTCCGCGACCAGCTTTTGCCCGAACGCGGGGCAGGCGTCCACGCCCAGGAACCTGGCCTTCAGCAGGGCCTCGCGGTGCCCGGCGTCGGCGAGCGCCTCGCACGCGCGCCGGGCGCCCAGCGCGATCTCGTCGTTCCCCGCGGCCACGACCTGCACGATCGGGTCGCGCGACTTCGCCACGCGGTACCAGTCGTTGAAGGCCATGATCCCGTCCGGCTCCGTCCACTGGCCGGCCGAGGTCTCCTCGACCGCGATCCCCGCGCCGACCTGCGACTTGAGCCCGTCCAGCCTCTGCTGCGCCGCCGAGGAGCGCAGCGGCCCCGCGACGCAGAGGACCCGCCCCCCGGAGGGCAGGAGCGCCCGCACCTGCCGCCCCTGGATCTCGCCCACCTTCGTGTGGTCGGTGCCGACGGTGCCGATCGGCAGGCCCGTGCCCCACCCCGGCGCCGCCGCCTCCACGGACGGCCCCCCGGCGCTGAGGATGACGAGCCCGAGCTTCCCCGAGAGCTCGCGCAGCACGAGGTCCATCGTCGAGGTGTTCGCGGGCTCGGTCACCACGGCGTCGACCGGCGGGAGCGCGCCGTCGAGCAGCCGCTTCTTGAGCACGCGAAGCTGGTCGAACCCCGGGGCGAAGGCCACCTCGACGTCGAGGCCGAGGCGGCGCCCCTCGGCGAGAGCGGTTTCTTCCTGGAGCAGCTGGAAGTGGTTCGCCTCCCCGCGCTCCTTGTTGCCGATCAGCAGGACGTAGACGCGTCTCGTCGCCATGTGCCCTCCGGAAGGGCGGGCCCGCACGGTGCGCCCCGATGGCGAGGATATGATGCGCGTCGGCGCTTTCCAAGCACTCTCTGTCCCGGGCGCCCGGGCCGCTCCCCCTGCTAGACTCGATAGGATGTCCCCGGGAACGACCCGACGAGGCGTCGCCGACGCCCTCGGCCTCGGCGCGATCCTCCTCGTGCTCCTCGACCTCCTGCGGCCGTCGCTCCTCCTGCTGCCCACGATCGCCGCCGGCGGCGACACGCCGTGCCACTACCCGACCGCCGTGTGGTTCCACGAGCACCTGCTGCCGCAGCTGCGCCTGCACGGCTGGTACCCGGGCGCCTCGCTCGGGCACCCCCTGCTCCTCTACTACTTCCCGTTCCCCTTCGTCCTCATGTCGGCCCTCGCGCCGCTCACCGGAATGCCGGTCGCCTTCAAGCTGGGAACGGCCCTCGGCGTCTTCCTCCTGCCGCTGCTCGCGTACGCCTCCCTCAGGCTGATGCGCCTGCCCTTCCCGGCGCCCCTCCTGGGCGCCGCCGCCGCCCTCGTCTTCCTCTATCTGGAGGACAACCCGATCTGGGGGGGCACGATCGCGAGCACGCTCACCGGGGAGTTCTCCTACACGTACGGCGTCGGCTTCGCCGTCCTCTTCCTCGGCGTCCTCGTGCGCGCCCGGGCGGACGGCCGCGGGCCGTGGGCCCCCGCCGCCGTGCTCGCCCTCACCTGCTACGCTCACGGATACGCCGTGCTGTGGGCGGGCCTCACCGCCTCGGGTCTCCTGCTGTGGGATCCCGCGGGCCGCCACCCGGGCGGGGCGGGCCGGGGCGGCTGGCGCTTGCTGGGCTGGCTCGTCGCCGTGGCGGCGCTGGCTTTCGCCCTCGCCGGCCCCGCCCTCGTGCCGATGCTCGCCGAGTGGGGCTGGACGACGCCCTACGACGACACCTGGATCGACCTCACCACCCGCGGCATCTTCCCGCCCCTCCTTTCGCCCCTCCTCCTCGCCGGCGCCCTCGCCGTCGGGGTGGCCCTCGCCCGTCGCGCCGGCGGAGGACGGGTCGACGAGCGGCTCCTGCTGCTCGGCTTCGGGGGCCTGGCCGGGGCCGCGCGCGCCACGGCCCGGCCCCGTCTCGGCCTCGTCGACCTGCGCATAGTCCCCCGCCCGCAGCACTAGCAGGCCCTCCCCCGCGCCCCCCGCCGCCGCCACGTGCTCGCCCGGGTCGCCCCCCCCCACCGG
>JBGPQQ010000111.1:0-8601 GCA_041489115.1 Vicinamibacteria bacterium
CCGCTGCCCGCAGGGCGTCGAAGTCGCGCGGCGGCTCGGCCGAGCCCAGTCGCTGTTTGCCTGAGGGCCTCGCCCCCGAACGCCAGCCTGGCCGTACGCGGGGGCTAGGGCAGCCGGCCGAGGAGCGCCTTCGCGAGCGCCGTCGCGTCTCCGTCCGCGGCGACGTTCGCGACCCCGGCCACGCGCGCGCCCTCGCGGAAGACGAGCAGGCCCCCGAGATACGGGTCCCGCGCCGCGAACGCCTCGTCGCCGAAGCCGGCCACCGGCTGCGCGCCGGTGAACCGGGCCTTCAGCTTCGCCATTGTGGCGGCGGCCGCGTCGGGCGTCGCCTCGGGCACGACGAAGGCCCGGCCCACCGCGTACTGCCCCATGAAACCGCTCTTCAGGATGCGCAGACCGAGGACGCTCTCCGGCACGAGACGGATCGAGTCCGGCGCGAGACCCTCCGCCGGGAACCACGCCGCCGCCTCCGGCACGGCGGCCGGGCCGGGAACACGCGGCTCGAGCGCGGTCACGAAGGCCCGCAGCGCCTCCCGGTGGTCCTTGTCGGGGCTCGCCGCGATCTCGGCGTAGTGCCGGCCCTTCGCGAAGGTGGTCCGGCGGGGCAGCACCTGGCCGGCGGAGCCGATCCGCTCGACGGGGGAGCGCTGGTCGCGGTTCGTGACGAAGAAACCCCACGCCCGGTCCGGGTCGCCCATCTCGGAGACGTCGATCACGAGCTGGTCGCCCGCCGCGTTCACGCAGGTGACGCCTCTCATGAGCGTGAAGCCGTAGGCGAAGTAGCCCTCGGAGTTGCCGTTCATGTAGTCGAAGAGCGTCTCGGGGTCATAGGTGCGCTCAGGGCCCTGCTGCGTCCAGCCGGGAACGGCGCAATCGGGGGCGGGGAAGGGAGCGGCCGCCGCCTGGGCCGCGAAAAGGACGGCAAGAAGTGTCATCATCGGGGCGGAGTATAGCCGGAGGAGGTGGGGATGGGTCCGGGCGTATCGCGTCGGGGATTCCTGAGACTCTCGGCGGGGGTGGCGGGCGCCGCGGTGGCGGGGCCGCGGCTGGTCCGCGCGGAGGCCGTCGGAACGGCCTCGAGCGTCGTCTCGCTCGTACGCGGGGAGAACCGGCGCAAGAACGTGACCGAGGCGCTGGCCCTCGTCGAGGACCAGATCCTGCCCGTCCTGCGGCAGAAGAAGTACGTCGTCGTCAAGCCCAACATCGTGTCGCTCATCCAGCCCCTGGCCGCGAGCCACGCCGACGCGCTGCACGGCATCCTCGACTTCCTCGCTCCCCGTTTCAAGGGCCCGGTGGTCATCGCCGAGTCCTCGGCCGCGAACACGTTCTCGGGCTACGAGCAGTTCGGCTACGTGAAGGTCCCGGCCGAGCACAGGGAGCGCGAGGTCACGCTCGTGGACCTGAACGCCGAGGGCCGCTACGAGACGCTCCAGATCCTCGACGATCACCTGCACCTGCAGCCGGTGCGGCTCGCCGCGCGCCTCCTCGATCCCGACGCCTACGTGATCTGCGCCGCGGCCATGAAGACGCACAACGCGGTGGTGGCGACGCTCTCGGTGAAGAACATGGCCCTCGGGGCGCCGCTGCGGAGCGGCCCGAAGGACTCTGCCCGCTGGAGCGACAAGCGCCGCTACCACGTCGGCATCCGGCAAATGCACTACAACATCATGCTCACCGCCCAGCGGATGCGCCTCTGCTGGGGCGCCACCGTGATCGACGGCTTCGAGGGGATGGAGGGCAACGGCCCGAACTCCGGCCTCCCCGTGCCCTCGCGCCTCGCGATCGCCTCGACCGACTACGTGGCCGCCGACCGCGTGGGCGTCGAGGCGATGGGCATCAACCCGGAGTGGGTCGGCTACCTGACCTACTGCGGCGCGACCGGGGTAGGCCAGTACGACCTCGCGAAGATCGACGTGCGGGGGGCGAAGATCGCCGAGGTCAAGCGCCCCTACCAGCTCCATCAGGACATCGAGCGCATGCTCGAGTGGATGGGGCCGATGACCGACCTGCCCCGTAAGCTGGGCTGAGCCGCGGGCGCCCCGCGGCGCACAGCTCACCGGGTGCTCACGTCGCACCTCACCTCTCCGTCACTTCTTTTGGGCCGTCCAGGCCCAGCTTTCCGGGGAAGGCGCCGACGTCGGGGCCGGAAGGTGTCGATGGTGGGGAACGGGGTGCGGGGTTGAGGGTCGAGCTCCTCCTGCCGGCGCTCACCGAGGCGAAGAGCCCGTTCTTCCGGCCGGTCAAGTACTCCCTCTTCCCCCCGCTCGGGCTGGCCACTCTCGCCGCCTTCCTGGACCCCGCGGACGAGGTCTCCCTCCAGGACGAGCACGTCGAGGACCTGGACCTGGAGGGCGACCCCGAGCTCGTCGGCATCGAGGTCTACGTCACCTCCGCCCGGCGCGCATACGCCCTGGCCGACGGCTACAGGGCGCGGGGCGGGCACGTGGTGCTCGGCGGGCTCCACGTGACGTCGTGCCCGGACGAGGCCGCGCGCCACGCGGACTCGATCGTCCTCGGGCCCGGGGAGGAGGCCTGGCCGCGGCTGCTGGCCGACTTCCGCGCCGGGCGGTCGCGGGCCGTCTACCGGTCGGAGTCGCGGACGCTCACCGGCCTGCCGCGCGTGCGCCGCGACCTCATCAGGCGCGAGCTCTACCTCGTCCCCAACTCGCTGGTCGTCTCGCGCGGGTGCCCTCACACGTGCGGCTTCTGTTACAAGGACGCGTTCTTCTCGGGCGGCCGCTCGTTCTACGTGCAGCCGGTGGACGAGGCGCTCGCGGAGATCGAGCGGCTGCCCGGGAGGCACCTCTACTTCCTCGACGACCACCTCTTCGGCCACCCGGCCTTCGCTTCCGCGCTCTTCGACGGGATGCGAGGGATGGGGCGGCTCTGGCAGGCCGCCTCCACCGTGGACGCCGTGCTGCGGCCCGGCCTCATCGAGAAGGCGGTCGCCTGCGGGCTGCGGAGCCTGTTCGTCGGCTTCGAGACTCTCGGCTCGGAGGGGCTGCGCGCGAGCGGCAAGCGGCAGAACCTCGGGAAAGACTACGGCGGGGCGGTCCGGCGCCTGCACGACCTCGGCGTGATGGTCAACGCCAGCTTCGTCTTCGGCTTCGACGGGGACGACACCTCGGTCTTCGAGCGGACGGTGGAGTGGGCGATCCGGCACGGGGTCGAAACCGCGACCTTCCACGTCCTCACGCCCTACCCTGGCACGGCGCTCTTCCGGAGGATGGAGGCCTCCGGGCGCCTCCTGCACCGGGACTGGGACCTCTACGACACGCGCCACGCGGTCTTCCGCCCCGCGCGCATGACCCCGCGGCAGCTCGAGGAAGGCTACTGGCGCGCCTACCGCGACTTCTACCGCTGGGGTTCGATCCTGCGGGGGGCGGGCACGAAGCCCGACCTCGCCGGCCGGCTCCGGCACGCCGCCTACGCCGGTGCGTGGAAGAAGTGCGAGCCCGTCTGGGACCTCCTCGTCCGCGCCCGGCGCGTGGGGCGCGCGCAGCCGTTCCTGGAGAGGGTCCTCGCGGGTCGTCGAGGCCCCGCGGCGCGCTCACGGGGACGCCTCACGGTGTGGCCGTCGGAAACGCGCTCGCCGCCGTGACCGACGTGCCGCAGCGGGCGCAGTTCCGCCAGCCCGGCTCCAGCGGCTGCCGGCACTGGGGGCAGGCCGCCCGCACCGCCGCCCCGCAGCTCGCGCAGAAGGCGTGACCCTTCTTCGCCGGCGTCGCGCACGACGGGCAGGGCACAGGGATCGGGTCGCGCAGGATGAAGTACAGGATGACCCCGATCGCGTTCGGGATGAAGACCGCCAGCAACGTCCACAGCACGTGGTTCATGCCCCGTCGCCGCGCATCGCCGTAGACGTAGCCCACGAGCAGGACGTAGATCGCCATCGCCACCGCGCCGATGAGGGCCGCGAGGAAGAGCGGCGCGACGAAGAGAAGAGCCTTGAACTCGCGTTCCACGAGCAAGGGCAGGAGGAAGATCCCCGCCATCAGCGCCGCGAAGGCCAGAGCCACCAGGACGGCCGTCCAGCGTGCCCCGGCGGGAACGAGCGCCCATTCCTGCTCGAAGCGGTTCATGCGATCCTCCCTTCCTCGTGCGCGCGGCGGCCGAGGAGCACCGCGGCCGCGCCCGCCGTCAGCCAACCGGCAATCATGTAGGCCGCGTACCACGCGGCCGTCGGGCCCACCGGGCGGTCGAGGCGCAGCGCCAGCTCACCGGTCACCAGGTCGAGCAGCAGCCACGACACGACGGCCAGCGTCCAGGCGAAGGCCACCAGGAAGCCGAGCGCGGCCCGGTTCCACGCGCCCTCTCTCCGCTCGGCCAGGCGCTCCTCGACCGCTTCCACCGTGCGCGCCACGAGCGCGCGCGACGGCCGCGGCGAGGGCATCCGGCCCAGCCCCTCCGCGAGGCGGTGCCACGCCCCGGCCTCGGAGGCGCAGGCCGCGCACTCCCGCAAGTGCTCTTCCACGCGCGCCGCCTCCGCGGGGTCGAGCGCTTCCGCCGCCGCGAGCGGCAGCCGATCGGTGACGTGGCCGCTCATCGCCAGTCCTCCGCCGGCGCCCGGGCGAGCAGCCTCCCGCGCAGGCGCGTGAGCGCGCGGTAGAGCCGCGCCTTGGCCGTTGGCAACGGGACGCCCAGGGTCTCCGCGAGCTGCGGCAGGGCCAGGTCCTCCTCGAAGCGCAGCGACAGCACCTCGCGGTCGAGCGGCGCGAGCCCCGCCACCGCGTCGGCCAGCCGCGCGCCCTGCTGGCGCGCCACGGCGTGGGCGAGGGGGTCGCCCTCCGGGCCGCCCGGTGCTTCAGGCTCGTCCACCTGGTCCAGGCTCTCGGGCCACCGCCGCCGCAGGTGGTCGAGGGCGAGGTTGCGGGCCACCGTGAAGAGCCACGGCCCGAAGGGCCGGGCGGCGTCGTATCGGCCGATGCGCTCGGCCACCTGCAGCCACGTCTGCTGGAACGCGTCCTCGGCCACGGTCTCGTCTCCCAGCAGCCGCAGCAGGTAGCGGAAGAGGCGGTCCTGGTGCCGGCCCATCAAGCCGGCGAGACCGGCCGTGTCGCCCCGGCGCAGCCGTGCGGCGTCGTCCCGGTCCGGGTCCACCGCCCCTCCCTCTCGCTGCGGCCTTTCTACTCCCATTACGGGCGGGTGGGCCGGGAAGATGCTTGGGTCCGCGGGAGCGCCGGGACCGCCTTTGCGGACCGGGGCGGTCCTGCCGGAGAATGAGCCATTCTCCGGAGGAGGAGCCCCATGACCGCCCGCCGCCTCGCCCTCGCCGCCGCCCTCGCCGCTCCCCTCGTCGTGGCCGCGCCTGCGGCCGCCGAGGACGCGGCGAAGATCTTCGCGAAGAGCTGTGCCCCTTGCCACGGCAAGGCGGGCGAGCCCTCCGCCGTGTTCCTGAAGCAGGGCGTCAAGAACTTCAAGGACGCGGCCTGGCAGAAGGCCACGACCGACGCGCAGGTCGAGAAGACGATCCGCGAGGGGAAGAAGGGGACGATGATGGCCTCGTTCGAGAAGCAGTTCTCGGCCGAGGAGATCAAGGCGCTCGCCGCCTACGTCCGCAAGCTCGGGAAGAAGTAGGCACTCAGCTGCCGCTGACGGTCATCCGCCGGACGCGGATCGTCGGAGAGGCCGAGCTGCCGCGGAAGACGAGGTCGTTCCCGACGGCGTCCACGTCGCGGAGCATCTCCTTCAGGTTGCCCGCGATGGTCACCTCGTGGACCGGGTGGGTGAGCCGTCCCTTCTCGATCCAGTGGCCGACCGCGCCCTGCGAGTAGTCGCCGGTGACCACGTTCACGCCGAAGCCGATGAGGTCGGTCACGTAGAGGCCGCGGGCGACCCCGGCGACGATCTCGTCGGGCGAGGACGTCCCGGGCTCGAAGCAGAGGTTGCCGGCGCCCACGGACGGGCCGCCGGCTACGCCGCGCCGGGCCGAGCCCGTCGCCTTCGCGCCGACCTTCCGCGCCGCGTACGAGTCGCAGAGCCAGTGGCGGAGCACCCCGCGCTCGACCGGCACGTTCCGGCGGGTGGGGAGGCCCTCGCCGTCGAAGGGCCGCGACCCCAGACCGCGGCCGCGCCGCCCGTCGTCGACCACGGTGAGGAGGGGAGAGGCGACCTCCTCTCCGAGCCGGTCCTTCAGGAACGTGGCGTTGCGGAAGACGGCGTAGCCGGAGATCGCCGAGAAGAGCGTGCCGAGGATCTCCGCCGCCGTCTCCGGGTCGAAGACGACGGGCACCTCGCCGGTCGGGACCTGGCGCGCGCCGAGACGCCGCAGCGTCCGCTCGGCCGCCGTCCGCCCCACCTGCTCGGGCGGCTCGAGGTCCGAGAGCCCGCGCCCGGCCGTGTACCAGTAGTCGCGCTCCATCTGACCGTCGCGCCCGGCCTGCGGCACCACGGAGAGCGACACCGACGAGGTGCGGTAGCCGCCGAGGAAGCCCATCGTGTTGGCGAGGACGACCGAGCCCTCGCCCTGGCCCCAGGAGGCGCCCTGCGAGTTCACGATGCCCGGCGTCTCGAGGGCCACCGCCTCGGCGCGGCGCGCGCGCTCGATCCGCTCCTCCGTGGGCAGCGCCGCGGGCGAGGAGTCGAAGAGCCCGAGATCCACGTCCTCGGGCGGGATCATCTCGTCCGGGAGGCCCGCCGCCGGGTCCTCACCGGTCACCCGCGCCATGCCGACCGTCTCCTCGACGAGCCGACGGAGCGTCGGCCACGAGAAGTCCGACGTGTGGGTCGACGCGGTGCGCTTGCCGACGAAGACGCGGACGCCGAGGGCCTTGCTGCCCGCCTCGGTGAGCGTCTCCACCTCGCCCTTGCGGACGGTCACCGAGAACTCGGTGCCCTCCGCCACCAGCACGTCGGCCGCGTCCGCCCCCGACGCGCGGGCGGTCTTCAGCAGATCGGCGGCGAGCTCCCGGTGGTCCATCGGGCGTGGATCAGGCTTCGGCGCGCCGCGGTGCGACGAAGCGGTCGTAGAGGACCATCAGGATCGTCGAGACGACGCCGTAGGCCCCGACGACGAACCACATCTGCGGGGCGTTCGGGTTGCCGCCCTCCACGTAGTGCTTCACGAGGTACCCGCTCGACCAGCCCGCGATGAAGGTCCCGATCGCGATGGGGAGGAAGGCGAAGCCCATGTAGGTACCCACCTGGTCCGCCGGCGCCAGGTTCGCGACGTACTCGTAGAAGCGCGGCGACTGGATCGCCTCGCCCACCGCGAAGAGCATCATGGCCGCCACGGCGCCGGCGATGGTCGGCACCGCGCCCATGATGAACCAGCAGGCGGTGGCGAGGGCGAAGCCGAGCACCATCGCCGAGAGCGGCTTCAGGCGCTTGGCGATCGCGGTGGCGGGGATGGTCACCACGATGATTGTCATCGCGTCCACGGTCTCGATCACCTCGAAGCGCCCAAACTTCAGATAGTCCTTGACGTAGAAGGGCAGGGCGTAGAAGACGTGCCAGAACATCGCCCAGAAACCCGAGAAGATGACGAGGAAGAGGATGAAGCGGAAGTTGCCGAAGACGAGCACCATGTCCGCGAGGACCCTCGCCATCGAGCGGGCGGGGGGGGCGTCCGCGGGCCGCGGCGGCTCCTTGTAGAAGAGGGCCGTGCCGGCGAAGAGCCCGAGGCTGGTCAGCGAGGAGACGACGAGCACGTAGGAGATCCCGACGTTCTCGCGCACCGCGAGCGCGATGAAGGGGCCCACCGCGCCGCCGACGTTCACGAGCGTGTAGTAGATCGAGTAGCCGAGCGCCTTCGTCTCGTCGGTGGTCGTCCGCGCCACCGTGCCCACGATCGAGGGCTTGATGAGCGAGCCGCCGATCGCGGTCACCACGAGGGCCAGCAGCATCCAGGCCTTCGCTCCCACGGCGTGGACGAGCGGCTGTCCCATCGGCAGCCCGCCGAGGCCGATCAGGAAGTAGCCGACCGAGAAGATCCCGAAGCAGGCCATCAGGCTGCGCTTGAAGCCGTAGCGGTCGACGACCGTCCCCGCGAGGAGCGGCAGGAAGTAGAGCAGCGTGTTGAAGACCGAGCCCGCGAGGAAGCCGGCGGCCTCCGCTCCGAGGCCGACCTGCTCGGCGATGAAGACGGCGAGGACGGCCTTGCTGCCGTAGTAGGCGAAGCGCTCGAAGAGCTCCAGCACGTTCGCGACCCAGAACGTCCGGCTGAAGCCGCTTCGCAGCGCGTCGAGAAAGCTCAAGGACAGCTCCTCCGCTCAGGGAATCGCGGGATCTTGCGGCCCTTTGGCACCGGCGTCAACCGCGGGCCCTCCGTGCGGCGCCGCGAAATCCACGGTGGGCTCGCCGTCCCAGTAGTAGTCGAGCGCGCGCAGGCGCGCCACGATCTCGGCGCCCTGCGGGAAGCCGCGCCGGACCCAGTAGTAGTGGGTGTCCCACTCGTTCCGGCCGAAGCACGCCGCGAGCTCGTAGCCCCGGCTCTCGGCGTAGCCCTTCAGCGTCATCACCATGCGGTACCAGGGGAGGCCCAGCGAGCGTGTCTCGACGCGCTCGCCCCGGTCCGGGACCCCCGGCGAGAAGTAGGCATGGGCGACGACGACCTCGGGCCGGTAGCGGTCGAGGTACGCCTCGTCGATCCCGCCCTGGTGC
>JBGPQQ010000112.1:0-8600 GCA_041489115.1 Vicinamibacteria bacterium
CCCTCCCGCAGCCGCGCGAGCAGGTGCTCCTTCTGGTCGTGGGTGGCTCGCGGCTTCGGCTCCCCGGCGCCCCGGCGCGACGCGCGGTGCACCTCGTAGGCGGCGATCGCCACCGCGTGCGAGAGATTGAAGGAGGGCTGCGCGGGGTGCGCCGGGATGGTGGCCGAGCGGCCGCAGAGCGCGATCTCGTCATTCGTGAGGCCGGCGGTCTCGGGGCCGAACACGAGGGCGGCCGCCTCGTCCCGGCCGAGGTCCGCGATCGCGGCGGCCGCGTCGCGGACGTCCGCGACCCCCGCGCCGGAGTGGACCCGCCCGGTGAGGGCCACGGCCATCGCGGTGCCGGCGAGCGCCGCGCCCAGGTCGCCGAAGACACGGGCCGCCTCGAGCACGTCGTGCGCGCCCCAGGCGGTCCGCCAGCAGTCCACGGTGCGCCAGTCGCCGGGAGAGACGAGGTCGAGCCCCTGCGCCCCGGTGTTGCGCACGACGCGGGCGCACGCGCCCACGTTCGCGGACGTCCCGGGCCGCACGAGGACGAGGCGGACGCGCGCCACCGGCCTCAGCCGGACGTCGGGTCGTCGCCCTGGCGCTCCGCCTCGGGCCAGTGGCGGAGGAAGCGCCGCACGCGGGGGTTCTGCCGGCAGTAGTCCACGAGCAGGGCACGCAGCCGCTCGCGGTCGGCGTCCGACATCCGGACGAACTGCAGCCCCGCCCCCGGCGGCAGCGACTTCGAGGACAGCGGCCCGCCCTCCGGGTGCCACCAGGCCACGCGGCAGCGGGCGGAGAAAGGGATCTCGGAGCCCGGCCAGGGGAAGCGGATCTCGAGCTCCTCGTCCACCGGAAGCGACTCAGGGCGCTCGACGAAGGCGCCGGCCAGGCCGATGTCGATCATGAAGACGTCCTCGCTCCGAGAGGCGGAGACGAGGGTGGCGCGCCGGACGAAGGGGATGCGCAGCTGCCACAGGACGCTCTCCGGAGGCACGGGCTCACGCGGGCTCGACAGGGCCGGGGTCATCGATCGATCGCACGCTAGCATCCGCACGCCGGGGTGTCAACGAGCGTTGACACGCCCCGGACCGTGTGCTTGAATCCACACTGAGGACGAAGCATCTCCTTGTCCTTCTGTCTCTTGGGAGGTGGCCCCCGTGGCGGACGACCAGCCGGATCGCGTGAGCGTGCCCACCCTGGTCATGGCGGGCGGACCCCTCGACGGGACCGCCTATCCTCTCTCCCTGATCGACGGCGAGACGATCGTGGGGTCGAGCATGTACGCGGGCGTCCAGATCATGCTCGGCAACGTCGAGCCTTTCCACGCGCGCATCCTCGTCGGCCGCGTCGGCCTCGCCATCGAGGACGCCGGCAGCGCCACCGGCACGTTCGTCAACGGCGAGAAGGTGGAGGGCCATCACGCCCTCCAGGACGGGGACCGGGTCTGCCTCGGCCCCCCCGGGGCCAAGGGCAGCGCCAAGCTCCTCGTCCGCCTGCCCGGCGGCGCGGCCCCCGCGGCTTCGCCCGCTCTCGCTGCCGACGCCGCCGCGCCCGCCCTCTTCGACGCGCAGCAGGCCGCGCCCTTCCTCGGGGAGGAGGGACCGGCTCTGGCCAACGCCGCCGAGGGCGAGCTCGGCGTGCCGCAGGAGTTCGACCTGTCCTCCGAGACCGTCGTGGTGGAAGACGCCGCCTTCGGCCTGCCGCTCGAGGCCGCCGAGGTCGCGTCCGCGGAGGAGGAGGGCGACGTGCTCTTCGCCACCCCGCTGCCGCCCGCCGCGCCCCGCGAGCCGGCCCGGCCCGCGCCGCCGCCTCCGCCGCCGTCCTTCCCAGCTCCTCCCCCGCCGCCGCCCGCCGCCCCGCGGCTGACCGCCCCCCCGCCTCCGGAGCCGCCCCGCGCCGAGGCGCCGAGGCCGGAGTACCACACGGACCTGCCCTCGATCCCCGTCGAGCATCCGGCCGAGCCGGAGGCCCGCTCGGAGTTCCCCCCGCTGCGTCCGGCCCCGAAGCCGGCCCCCCGAGCGGGGGGCAAGGGGCGGGCGACGGCCCGGCGCCGGTCGTCCTTCTCGCTCCCGTCCATCCCGATCGTCCCGATCCTGGGCGGGGCCGCCGGCCTCGCCGCCGTGGCGGGGCTCGTCTGGTTCTTCTTCCTGCGCGGGACGCCGCCCGAGGTGGCCTCGATCGCGCCCGACAGCGTGGAAGCGGGACAGAAGGTCACTCTCGCCGGGAAGCACTTCGCCGGCGACGCGGCCGGCAACACGGTCCTCTTCGGCGCGGCGAAGGCCCAGGTCACGGCGGCCAGCCCGACCGCGCTCGAGGTCATGGTGCCGGCCGGCGTGAAGGCCCGGGTGCCCGTCGTCGTGCAGACGAAGGGCGGCCGCTCGAAGCCCGTCAACGTCACCGTGCAGGCCACCGCGAAGGCCACCGGGCTCGAGCCCGACGTGGCCCTGCCGGGCCAGGTCGTCCTCGTCCGGGGCGAGGGCTTCCAGGGCCAGGCGCTCACGGCGCAGGTCGGCGGTGTCGCCGCAGCCGCCGTCGAGGCGACCGCCGAAGGCGCGCGGGTCACGATCCCCTCGGTGCCCCTGGCCGAGGGCTCGAAGACCTCCCTCGTCCTCAAGGCGGGCACGGCGGCGCCGAAGTCGTTCGACCTCTACATCGGCCGCCTGCCGCTCGTCACCGAGGTGAGCCCGCCGCGCGGCGCGGTCGGCGACCGGGTCGTCCTCAAGGGGCGGGGCTTCCGGCCCGACCCGCTGGCCAACGCCGTCACGTTCGCCGGCCAGGCCGCCCTCGTGGTCTCCGCCACCGCGACCGAGCTCACGGTCATCGCGCCCCCGCCCCCCGCGGGCGAGGTCCTTCCCGAGCTGCCGATCGCCGTGACCGTGGCGGGGCGTGCGTCCTCGGGCCCGTCCGCCTACGCGCTGGTGCGCGGCGCGACCTCGGGCTTCGTCCCCCGCTTCTTCGCGGCGCCGGTCACGGAGTTCCCGGGCGAGGGGCTCGCCTTCGTCTCGACCGAGCTCGGGCCCGTGCTCGTCCTCGGCGGCCCCGCCGACGCCTCCTCGACGGCGGCCCGCGCGGTCAAGTTGTCGGCGACGCTCAACGCCCTCGTGGCGGGAGCCGCGGCGAGGCCGCCCCTCTTCGAGCTGCGCGAGCGGCCGCAGCCCTCGGTCGGCGTCGTCGGCGAGGTGAGCCCGTTCCTCGTCCCGACCCCCGGGGACGCCGCCGCGTACTCGAAGAACTGGGAGACCGGGCGCGGGGCGGGGCGGCGGGTGACCCCGGCCGCGGTGGCTCGTCACTGGGCGTCGCTCCTGCAGGACTACTTCGGCCTCTTCCTCTACCGCCAGCGCCCGCTGAAGATGGTCGCCATTTCTCCGCGGGGCAAGGTCCTGACCGAGATCTACGGGGAGGCCAGCCGGCGCTCGCCCGACGGCACGAACGTGCCCTCGGGCCTGGTGCTCCCCACGCCCGCGGGCATGGCGAGCGCGCTGCGGCAGATGGCGCTCGTCGTCTCGGGCGAGGCCGGACGGGCCGCGGTCGCGGTCGAGGGCCGCTGGGACGGGACGATCGAGGATCCCGACCTCGGCACGCGCCGGTTCGAGCTCCAGCTGCGATCGGAGGGCGGGCGGCTCGCCGGCACGCTCACGACCTGGCGCGGCAAGATCGAGCTCAAGGCCCCCGTCCGGGAGATCGGCTTCGACCGGGGGAACGTGCGCTTCACCGCGGACCAGCAGGGCACCGCGTACCACTTCAAGGGCACGCTCGAGGGGAACACGGTCACGGGCACGATCGAGCGCGCCGGCAAGGCGCCCGCGAGCTTCACCCTCCAGTTCGTGGAGTAGACACCATGGCCCGCGTCCGCACGGGGCTGGAGCGGCTCCTCGACCGGCCGGAACCGGTCCGGGGCCTCCGCGTCGGCCTCGTCGTCAACCCCTCGTCGATCACCCCGGACCTCGAGCACGCCTCGGTCGCCCTGAAGGGGCGGCGGGGGGTGAAGGTCACCGCCCTCTTCGGGCCCGAGCACGGCATCGCCGCCGACGCGCAGGACCTCGTCGAGGTCGGCCACTCGCGCGACCGCGAGACGGGCCTGCCGGTCCACAGCCTCTACGGCGAGACCCGCGTCCCCACCCCGCAGATGCTCGCCGGCGTCGACGCGATGGTCTTCGACGTGCAGGACGTCGGCTCGCGCTACTACACGTTCGTCTACACCATGCTCCACGTGATGGAGGCCTGCGCGCGGGAGAGGAAGCGCGTCGTCGTGCTCGACCGGCCGAACCCCATCGGCGGCGACGCGGTGGACGGCAACGTGCTCCTCCCCGAGTACCGGTCCTTCGTCGGCCTGCACCCCCTCCCGGTGCGCCACGGCATGACCGCGGGCGAGCTCGCCCTGATGTTCCGCGAGGAGCTTCGTCTCGACGTCGACCTCCACGTGGTGCCGATGAAGGGGTGGCGGCGGCGAATGGCGTACGAGGACACGGGGCTCCCCTGGGTGCTCCCCTCGCCGAACATACCGACGGTGGACACCGCGTTCGTCTATCCGGGCGGCTGCCTCGTCGAGGGGACGAACCTCTCCGAGGGCCGGGGCACCACGCGCCCGTTCGAGCTCGTGGGCGCCCCCTGGCTCGACAGCCACGCCCTCGCCCGCGCCCTCGAGAAAGAGCGCATCCCCGGGGCCGGATTCCGCGCCGCCGCCTTCACCCCGACCTTCCACAAGCACGCCGACGTCCTCTGTCACGGCGTGCAGGTCCACGTCTTCGACCGCGGCCGCTTCCCCGCGTTCCTCGCGTACCTGCTGCTCCTCCACCACGCGCGCCGGCAGGACCCCGCGCGGTTCGCCTGGCGCGATCCTCCCTACGAGTACGAGTACGTGAAGCTCCCCTTCGACATCCTCTGCGGCACCGACCGGGTCCGGAAGGCGATCGAGGCGGGCGTCTCGCCGAAGCGCCTCGCCGCCGGGTGGCGCCGGGAGTCGGCGTCGTTCCTGAAGCGCCGGGCGAAGTACCTGCTCTACTGAGCGTCGTTGCGCTTCTCTCCCTACCTGAGCTTCCGGCGCGACGAGTGGGCCGCGCTCCGCGCGGACACGCCCCTCACCCTGGGCGACCGCGACCTCGAGCGGATCCACGGCCTCGTGGAGCGGATGTCGCTCCCCGAGATCGAGGAGGTGTACCTCCCGCTCTCCCGCCTCCTCAACCTCCACGTGGCCGCGGTGCAAGGACTCTACCGCGCCACCGCCACCTTCCTCGGCCACGGCGAGGAGAAGGTGCCGTTCGTCATCGGCCTGGCGGGCAGCGTGGCGGTGGGCAAGAGCACCGCCGCCCGCGCGCTGCGGGAGCTGCTCGCACGGTGGCCGCACCACCCGAGGGTGAGCCTCGTCACCACCGACGGCTTTCTGTACCCGACCGCTGTCCTCGAGGAGCGCGGCCTCATGCAGCGGAAGGGCTTCCCCGAGAGCTACGACGTGCGGGCGCTCCTCGGCTTCGTGCGGGACCTCAAGGCCGGGAAGGACCGCGTCACCAGCCCCGTCTACTCGCACCTCGTCTACGACATCGTACCCGGCAAGGCGATCGTGGTGGAGCAGCCCGACATCGTGATCGTGGAAGGCCTGAACGTGCTGCAGACCGGCCCCGCGGTCGACGCCCAGCCCCGCGTCTTCGTGTCGGACTACTTCGACTTCACGATCTACGTGGACGCCGAGACGGACGACATCCGCTCGTGGTACCTCGAGCGCTTCCTCGCGCTGCGCCACACGGCCTTCCGGGACCCGTCCTCGTACTTCCACCGCTACGCGAGCCTCTCCGACGCGGCGGCGGCGGAGACGGCGGGGCGGATCTGGGCGGAGATCAACGAGCCGAACCTCGTGAGGAACATCCTCCCCACCCGCGAGCGCGCCCACCTTATCCTGCGGAAGGGCCGGGACCATGCCGTCGAGGAGGTCCGGCTGCGGAAGCTGTAGGGGAGGCCCGGGGCCCCGCGCGAGCGCCGGGCGCGGCGGCGGCTCGCGTGGGGTCTGGCGCGATGCGGCCAATTCGCAGCCGATGGCCACGGCGATGGGGGCGTCAGCCTCCGCGCTTGCGCAGCGTGGTCAGCGCGACCGACAGGACGATGAGGAGGCCACCGCCGAGGAGGCCGGGCGTGAGCGGCTCGCCGAGGATGATCCAGCCCAGGAAGACCGCCACCACGGGGTTCACGTAGGCGTAGGTGCCGACCGTGGTGGCCGGCAGCTCGTTCAGGCAGTAGGCGAACGCGGTGAAGCCCACCAGGGAGCCGAACGCCACGAGGTACCCGATCCCGCCCCAGGCGCGGGCGGAGGCCGCGGCCATCCGCGACCAGTCCTCGCCGAAGAGAGGCGAGGCGGCGAAGAGGACGAGCGACCCGGCCAGCATCTCGATCGCCGCGGCCGAGGCGAGCGGCAGGCGCTTCGGCACCGCCTGCGCGTAGAGCGACCCGATCGTCCACGACAGCGTGGCCACCTGCAAGGCGACGATGGCCAGCCCGTGGGCGACGTCCAGCTCGCCCTCGGGCCGGGCGACGAGGGCGACGCCGGCCAGGCCGACGACCGTCCCGACCCACACCCTCGCCGTCCACGGCTGGCCGCCCGGGCGCAGTCCGTCGAGCAGCAGGATCCAGAGGGGCACGGTCGCCACGATCAGCGCCGCGATCCCGCTCGGCACCGTCATCTCGGCCCACATCACGAGCGCGTTCCCGACGGAGAGGAGCAGCACCCCGATGAGCGCGTAGTCGAGCCACTGGCGGCGCGTCGGCCACCCGCTCCCGCGGTCCACGGCGAGCGCCACCAGGCCCATGATCGTCCCCGCGCAGAGGAAGCGCGTGCCGGCGCCGGCGAGCGGCGGCATCTCGCGCACGACGACCCTCATCGCGAGGTAGGTCGAGCCCCACACGACCCAGACGACGAGGAGCGCGATCCAGGGAAGCAGGCGTCGACGCGGCGGGGCTTCGGCGAGGGTCATCGGGCGCAAGCCCGAGTTTAGCCCAGCCCTTCGCGGGCGTGTTCCGGCGCGGCGGCGGCCGTTGACGCCCGGCCCCGACCCGCTCTACGGCACGTCCAGCACGATCTCGGCGGAGTGAGCGAGCTGCGGGTCGCCGGTCTCGCGCCAGCTGCGCAGGAGGAGGGCCGGGGCCTCGGCGACCGGGCCCGCGAAGGCCTCCCGGCCGTCGATCGTGACGCGCACGGGGGCCGAGAGGTCGAGGAGCTCGCGACGCAGCAGGAGGCGCAGCCGCTTCACGTTCTTCAACCGCAGCGCGATGGTCGTGCCCTGCTCGTCGCGGTCGCCGTGCACGAAGAGGAACGGGAGGCGGGCGATCGCCGCCGCGTCGATCGGGCCGTCCTTCTCGAAGAAGGGCAGCCCGCCGCCCATGAGGCTCGCCACCGCGGCGAACCGGTGCGGCATGCGCGAGGCGTAGAGGAGAGAGCCGGTGCCTCCGTTGCTGAAGCCGGTGATCGTCACGCGGTCGGTGTCCACGTCGAGATCGGCGAGCACCTCCGCGAGGAGCGCCGCCACCGCCGCGCCCGGCTCCGGCTCCCACCACATCCCGTTCGCCTGGGGGAAGACGGCCAGCTCGCCCCGCGGCTCGAGCGTCGAGCGCGCGGTCTGCGCGGTGGGGATCGCCCGGCCGGGGCCGCCGCCGAGGACGACGACCAGCGGGAAGGGCTCGTCGCCGCGGTAGTCGTCAGGGACGTGGAGGACGTAGGGCCGGCCTCGAAAGCGCTCGGTCCGCATGAACCGCAGCGTCGTGCCCGGCACCTGCCCGGGCGCGCGCTGGGCGAGAAGGGCCTCGCGTCCCCAGCCCGGCTCGATGGGCCCGCCAGCACCACCACGTGGTTCTCCCACTCGGCCTCCGATCGCGAGTCCACCGTGGCCGACTGCAGGCTCCGCTCGAGCCGCTGGCGGTAGACGAGGTGGTCTCCGGGCCGCAGGTCGTAGCGGAGAACGGCCGGCGGGGGCTCGGGCGGCGCCGCGAGGGCCAGCAGGAGGGCGGCCGCCGCGGGGATCATGCGGGCGGGCTCAGGCCGCGGGGTGCGACCGCAGCGCCGCCAGGCGCTGCCCCGCGCGGGCCACCTCCGCCCGGTCGATCTGGCCTTCCTTCCAGTAGCCGAGGTAGCGCTCGTAGAGCTTCCGCGCGTCCGCCGTCCTCCCCGCCTTCTCCTCGAGCGAGGCGAGAAGTGCGAGGCTGCGCACGTAGGGGATGGGGGTCATGATTCGCGCCGGTCCCGCCTCGACGACCTTGACGAGCGCCTGCCGCGCCTCGTCCAGGTCGCCGTCCTCGAGCGCGGTGCGCGCGAGGGCATACTGGATCTCGACGGGCCCGGAGTCCATCTTGAGGCCCTCGATGGGCGCGAGCGACGCGGCCTTCTTCAGGGCCGTCCGCGCGCCCGCGTGGTCGCCCCGCGCGAGGGCGAGCTCGCCCTCCAGGTGCAGCCGCTGCGGCCCGGCCAGGGCCGCCGGGATCGTGGCGAGGAACGCCTCGACCTCCGCCACGCTCTTCTCTGCCTCCGCCTTCCGGCCGAGACGCGTGAGGCACAGCGCCTTCATGGCGTGCCCGTCCGCGAGGAGCTTCCGCTCCTTGACCTTCTCGCCGAGGGCGCGCTCCGCGGCGGCCAGGGC
>JBGPQQ010000113.1:0-8563 GCA_041489115.1 Vicinamibacteria bacterium
CCTCGGAGCGGCCCACCATCCCGTACCGGGCGCCGTCCGCCCCCCGCTCCGCGGGCGCGTCGTCGCGGCGCGGCACGGGCGCGAGCACCCGGTCGAGGACGTCGTAGAGGCGCTCGCGGGCCAGCGGCTTCTCGATGTACTCGGAGGCCCCGAGCCGCATCGCCTCCACCGCGTCCGGCACGCTGCCGTAGCCCGAGACCACGACGACCGGGGTCACCGGGGAGCGCCGCTGCAGCTCGCGCAGGACGTCGAGGCCCGTGCCGTCGGGGAGCTTCAGGTCGAGCAGCACCACCGCCGGCTGCCTCTCGCCGAAGGCCCGGAGCCCCTCGCCGACGGACGCGGCCCCCTGCGCGCGGTAGCCGCGCGCCCCCAGCATGTCGAGACAGATCTGGCGGAGGTCGCTGTCGTCGTCGATGACGAGGACGAGCGGCCGCTCGGCGTCGACCATGGTGAGTGGCCGGGATGCTATCATTGGGGTCGATGGAGCGGCAAGGCACCGTGCGACGCCTCGCGTGGCTCGCGGTCGTGGTGGCGGCCGCCGGCTGCGACTTCCAGCCCGACCCCCCGGAGGGTCCGTCCGCCCTGGCTCCGGGGCGCTTCGTCAGCGTCAAGATCGAGTACCGTCAGCCCAACGGCTGCGCGAACCAGTCCTCCGCGTGCGACAACCTCGTGGTCTTCTTCGGCAGCTGGATGCACGCGGGCGAGGAGATCTACCTCGACGCCGTCCCGGGCTCGCACGTCTGGACCGGCGTCGCGCCGAACGTCCCCGTCAACTGGCCCCCCGTCGACGAGCCCCACCTCGTCCGGGTCTTCGACCCTCACCTCGTGGAGACACCCACGGGCGGCGTGACCGCCGCCCGGCTCCTAGTGGGGGGCCAGATCCTCACGCAGTACGACTCGCCGGGGACGCCGCAGGAGAGCGGCCGCGTCTACGTCGACGACAACGGCGTGGGCCGCAACCCGTTCTAGCGCCCGCGGATCTCCCGCAGCCGGCCCTCGAGCTCCCGCAAGCGGGCGGCCTGCGCCGAGGCCGGATCGGTGGCGAAGCGTCGAGCGTCTCGAAGCCGCGCCTCGGCCGCTGCGTACTGCTGCTGCGCCAGCAGTGCCGACGCCGCGACCAGGTGGATCTCCGCCATCTTCAGCCGCGTGGGCGTGTCGTCCGGCCGCCAGATGAGGGCCTGGGCGTATCGCGCGAGAGCGCCGTCGGCGTTGCCCCCCGGGCCCGCGAGAAAGTCCCCGTGTCGAACCAGCAGCCCGGGGTCCTCGCGCCGGCGTCGGACGAGCTCCTGGAAGCCCCCGTCCGCCTCGGCCACCCGGCCGGCCCGGGTGGCGAACCGGATCATCGCCTCCACCGCGACCGTTCCCGCGGGGTCCGCCTGGACGGCCTCGCCGAAGCGCCGCAGGACACGGTCGACACTCGCGTCGACGCCCCCCCCGGCCGGCGTCGCCTCCCCTCCTCGGGTGGCCGCCACCAGGGCGTGCGGTGCCAGCAGCTCCGCGATCGCGAGGTGCGCGGCCGCGTGGTCGGGGCGCGCCGCGACCGCGCGCTCGTAGAAGGCCAGCGCCCGCGCCTCCTCCGGCTTGAGCGGGGATCCCGCCGGAGCGGCCGCCCCGGGCGCCGGCGTCGGAACGGGGGCCGTCTCCGCCTTGCCCGCCCACGCCCGGCCGAGCAGGTACAGGGCCTCGGCGTCGGCACCGTCGGGGAGGCGCGCGATCGCCTCGTCGAAGCGCCGCTCCTCGAGGAGCGCCCGAGCCTCGGCCAGCGGGTCGCCGGCCGCGGGCCCGGCCGAGTCGCGCCGGCAGCCCGCCGCCGCCAGCAGGAGCAGCGTGCCCGCCGCCGCCAGCCGCCCCGGCCTCACGGCCTCGGCGCCGCCCCGCCCCCGGCCCGGCGGAGCTTCTCGATCGCGCGGTTGGCGCGATCGGCGACCTTCGAGCTCGGATCGGCGAGGAGGGGGGTCAGCCTGGTCTCGGCCGCCACGTCGCCGAGCTGCGCCAGCACGTCGCAGAGCGCCCCGCGCACCTCGGGGTCCCGATCGTTCAAGTACGGGTAGAGCTCCGGGGCAATCGGCAGCCCCAGCTCCAGGACGTAGTCCCGCGCCCGCCGGGCGGCGCCGCCCGAGGACCCGAGCGCCAGCGCGATCGCGTCCAGGAAAGCGCGGTCCCCCAGGGAGACGATCGCGAAGTTGTAGGCGAGCCTGACGTCGCCGTCCTTCTCGCGCTGGTAGTCCTTCTTGAACGCGGGCAGCGTCGACGCGTCCGCCACGCGCCCCAGCCCCTCGACGGCGAGCCGGCGCTGCTCCGGGTCATTCGACGACAGAAGCTCGCGGAAGAGGTCGGCCTGGGCCGGGTCGCCGACCCGGCTGAGCGAGGCGAGCACGCGCGTCCCGAGCTCGCGGCGCCGGTTCTGCTCGAACATCTCGCGGAGGGCCGGCCCGGCTTCCCGCACCCGCAGGACGCCGATCGCCTGCAGCGCCCGGTTGCGCACGGTGGCGGACTCGTCGGCCAGCAGGGGGATGAGCGACTTGCCCTCCTCGACCGTGCCCACCTTCCCGATCGCGGTCGCCGCCGCCGCGCGCACCTCGGACTCCGGGTCCTGCGTCGCGCTCACCAGATCCCGGACCGCGCTGCCCCCGCCGAGGATGCCGAGCGCATAGGCGGACTCGGCGCGGATGCCTTTCTTCTCGTCCCGCAGGGTGCCGGACACGCCGCGGAAGACGGCCGGGTCGACCGGGGTGTAGGGCGGCACCGACGCGCGGTCGTACTCGTCCGAGAAGGTCTCCAGGAAACGGTCGACCGGGCCGCCGCGCTCGCGCTCGGCGTAGATCTCGACGAGCGTCCCGATCGCTTCCTCGCGGATGCCCGGGTCGCCGTCCTGGAGCGAGGTCACGAGGGCGGGCACCGCCGACAGGTCGCGCAGGCTGCGCAGGGCCCTCACCACCTCGAGGCGCACCCTCGCCTCGGGGTCGCGCACCAGGGCCGAGAGCGGGGCCACCGCCTCGCGGCGCCGGCTCTTGCCGAGCTCCTGTGCCGCCGCCTGGCGCGTGCGCGCGGTCGGGCTCTTGAGGTTCGCCACGAGATCTTCGAAGGACTCCTCGGCCCGCGCGGTGGCGGCGAGCCCCCACGCGAGGCCGAGCACGAGGGCCACGATCGGCCCGGGGCGCAGTCGGAGGGCGAGCGGATGCACGAAGAAGCGCTGCGTTGCCATGATCCCTTGATGATAGCAGAAGGAGGGCAGGGCCCCGGACGGCGCGCGGCTCAGGCGGTGGCGCCCTCGGCCTGGCCCAGCACCGACCGGAGGTATCGTGCGGTATGTCCCTTGCCGTGCGCGGCGAGGGCCTCCGGCGTGCCCTGGAAGAGGACCTGCCCCCCGGCCTCCCCGCCCTCGGGACCGAGATCGATCACCCAGTCGGCCTGCTTGATCACGTGCAGGTTGTGCTCGATGACGACGAGGGTGGCCCCGCCGTCGAGCAACCGCTGCAGGGCGTTCAGGAGCTCGTCCACGTCGCCCATGTGCAGCCCCGTGGTGGGCTCGTCGAGCACGTAGAGCACGCGCGGCCCCGGGCGCCTGAGGAGGTGGGCGGCGAGCTTGACCCGCTGCGCCTCCCCGCCGGAGAGCGTGCTCGCCGGCTGCCCCAGGCGCAGGTAGCCGAGCCCGATCTGCTCCAGGACCTTGAGGCGCCGGGTCACCCGGTGCTGTCCGGCGAAGAAGTGCAGCGCCTCGTGCACGGTCAGGTCCAGCACCTGGTCGATGGACCGGCCCCTCCACAGTACCTGCAGCACCGGGGCCCGGTAGCGGCGCCCGCCGCAGGACTCGCACACGAGCCACGCGTCCGCGAGGAACTGCAGGTCCACGCGCACCCGACCGTCGCCCCCGCACGCCTCGCAGCGGCCGCCGGGCATGTTGAATGAGAACTCCGCCGCCCCGAAACCGCGGCGGCGCGCCTCCGGGGTCGCGGCGAACAGCTCCCGGATGGCGTCGAAGGCCTTCATGTAGGTGACGGGGTTGGAGCGCGGGCTGCGGCCGACCGGCGACTGGTCGACGATCTCCAGCTGCTCGACGTACTCGGCACCCTCCACGACCGGTCCGCCGCGGCCTTCCGACCCGCCCCGGCGCCGCCTCAGCCGGGCGCAGAGCACGTCGTGGACGATGGTGGACTTCCCGGAGCCCGACACCCCCGTCACCACCGTGAAGGCCCCGAGGGGGAACCGGGCGTCGACGTCCTTCAGGTTGTGCCGCGACGCGCCGCGCACGTTCAGGAAGAGGCCGCTCCCGCGGCGGCGACGGGCCGGCACCGGAATCCGGAGGTCGCCGCGCAGGTACTTCCCGGTGAGGCTCCGCGGCTCGGTCCCGAGCGCGTCCGCCGGCCCCTGGTAGACGACGCGTCCGCCCTGGTCGCCGGCGCCCGGCCCGAGGTCGATCACGTGGTCGGCGGCGGTCACGATGGCCGGGTCGTGCTCCACCACGACGACGGTGTTCCCCTGGTCGCGCAGCGCCTTGAGGATCCCGATGAGGCGATCCGTGTCGCGAGGGTGGAGTCCCACCGATGGCTCGTCGAGCACGAAGAGCGTTCCCACGAGCCCGGTGCCGAGGGCGGCGGCGAGGGCGATCCGCTGAGACTCCCCGCTCGACAGGGTGGCCGAGGCGCGATCGAGGCTCAGGTAATCGAGCCCGACGTCCTCCAGGAAGGACAGCCGGCGGTCCACCTCGTGCAGGACCCGTCCCGCGACGGCCTGCTCCGGTGGAGAGAGGGAGAGGCTGCCGAGGAACCGCCGCGCCGGCCCGACCGACAGCCCGGCCACGTCTCGGATCGACAGCCCGCCCAGCCGGACCCGCAGCGCCTCGGGGCGCAGCCGGCTGCCGCCGCAGGCGGGGCACTCCTGGTATCCGCGGTAGCGGGCCAGGAAGGCCCGCACCTGCACGCGGTACGTGCGCCCCTCGAGCCATCGGAAGAAACCGAGGACGCCCGGGAACTCCTCGTCTCCCTCGAGCACGAAGCGGCGGTGCCCCTCGTCGAGGAACGACCACGGCACGTCCAGCGGGATGCCCCGGCGACGCGCGAAGCGCCGCATGTCGGCGAGCACGGAGCGGTAGTGCGGCTTGTTCCAGGGCTCGATCGCCCCTTCCGACAGGCTCCGGCGTTTGTCGGGCACGACGAGGTCGAGGTCGACCTCGATGAGGTTGCCGAAGCCGTGGCAGGAGGGACAGGCCCCGAACGGGTTGTTGAAGGAGAAGAGGCGGGGTTGCGGCTCCACGAAGGCCCGCCGGCAGCGGGCGCACTCGAGACGCTCGGAAACCCGGAGCGGGGCCCGGCCCGGCACCACGGCTTCCGCGCGCCCGCCCCCCTCCCGCAGGGCGGCTTCCAGCGAGTCGACGAGGCGCCCGCGCTCCCCCTCCTGCAGCACGATCCTGTCGACGAGCACTCTCGCACCCGGAGGGACGGCCTCCGGCCCGTCCCCCATCTCGACCACGTCCTCCCCGGCCAGGAGACGGGTGTACCCGCGCTTGCGGAGCGCCGCCAGGGACCCGGCGTCGAGTGGCTCCGCCGGCTCGAACGCGACGAGGACCCGCGTCCCCTCCGGCTCGGCCAGGAGACGCTGCGCGACGCTCGCCGCCGGTTCGCGCCGCACCTCTTCCCCGCACCCGTCGCACACGGTGCGCCCGGCCCGGGCGAAGAGCAGGCGCAGGTGGTCGTGGATCTCGGTCGCGGTGGCCACGGTGGAGCGCGGGCTGCGCGAGAGCGTCCGCTGTCGGATCGCGATGGCCGGGCAGATGCCGTCGACCTCGTCGACCCGCGGCTTCTCCATCCGCTCCAGGAACTGGCGGGCGTACGAGGACAGGCTCTCGACGTAGCGGCGCTGTCCCTCCGCGTAGAGGGTGTCGAAGGCCAGGCTGCTCTTCCCGGAGCCGGACACTCCCGTGACGACGACCAGCCGGCGGGTCGGGATCGTCACGTCGATCCCCTTCAGGTTGTGGACGCGGACTCCCCGGAGGACGATGTCGGAGGGCATGAGAACCCATCACTGTAGCACGCTCGGCGGGCCGGGCCTCCGGCGGGGCGGGTGGCAGGGGTGGCAGGCGCCCCGGAGGTCGGACTACGGACGGGCGGGCGCGGGCGAGCCGGCCGCCGCGTCGGCGAGGCGCTTTTCGCGCTCGCGCTCCGCGACGTACGTCTTCGGGTCCTGGAGCAGCATCTCGGCCCGCGGCACGAGCGCGAGGGCCTTCCGGACCTGGGGCTCCCAGGCCACCGTCCGGCGGCGGGCCTCGCCCTCGCCGAAGACCTGCATCAGCACCTGCTCCTCGAGCCGGCGGGCGATCTCGTCGCGGTTCTGCGCGAAGTCCTCCTCCGTCGACCGCAGCTTGCGGGACTCCACGTAGGCGCGGAACTCCCGGAGGAACGCGTCGTCGGCGCGGAAGTCCCGGCCGATCGGCTTGACCTTCGACGAGGCCGCCTGCGAGCGGGTCCCGGTGCCGGCGATCGCCGCCTGCCCCTGGCGGTCCGCCGCCTCGTAGCCGTGCGCGAAGCCGGTGAAGGCCTGCCGGCCGATCAGGTAGGAGACGAACTTCGACGGCGTCTCGGGCTCGACGCAGTAGTCGGGCGTGATCCCGTCCCCGCCGTAGACCTTGCGCCCCGAGTCGGTCAGCTTGGCCTCCCCGCTGCCCTGGTCGCAGGGCTTGCGGTCGCGGGGGGCGTAGTACTCCTCGAGCGCGGTGCTGGCGTAGTCGCGCTGGATCGACCGGCCCGAGGGCGTGTAGTAGCGGGCCGTGGTGAGGGCGAGCGCGTAGCCGCGCACGTTGCGCAGCGGCATGATGGTCTGCACCAGCCCCTTGCCGAACGTGGTCTCCCCGACGATCAGCGCCCGGTCGTGATCCTGCAGCGCCCCCGCCACGATCTCGCTCGCGCTCGCGCTGTGGCGCGAGGTCAGCACCACGAGCGGCACGCGCGCCCAGGGGCTCTCCTCCTCGGTGATGTAATTGGACTCGTCACGCCGCGTGCGCCCGCGGGTGTAGACCACGAGCTGGCCCTTCTTGAGGAACAGGTTCGACACCGCGAAGGCCTGGTCGAGCAGCCCGCCGGGGTTGTCCCGGATGTCGAGGATGTAGGCGGTCGCGCCCTCCCGCTTCAGGTCGCCGAGCGCCTTCTCGAGCTCCTTCTCGCAGCCCTCGCCCTCGCCGGGGCGGCAGGCCGTCGTCTCGTTGAAGTCCTGCAGGCGGATGTAGCCCACCTTCGGGGCGACCATGAACGAGTAGGGCACGGCGTGCAGGGGGATCGCGTCGCGGATCACCGTGAACTCGAGCGGCTCCTCGTAGCCCTGCCGGACGATCGTGACCCGCACCGGAGTGCCCTTCGGCCCGCGCAGGCGCTTGACCGCCTCGTCGATCGCCATGCCCCGCGCGTCCTCGCCCTCGATGCGGCTGATGATGTCGCCAGCCCGGATGCCGAGCCGGTGCGCCGGGGTGCCCTCGAAGGGCGAGACCACCGTGATGTTGCCGTCGATCGACTGCACCGTGATCCCGAGGCCGTAGTACTGGCCCTTCTGGCGCTCCTGCATGGTCTGGTAGTCCCGCTGCTCGAAGAAGTTCGAGTGCGGATCCAGCGTGCGGAGCAGCTCCCGGATCGAGCCCGAGACGAGGCGGTCGCTCGGGACCTCCTCGACGTACTCGCGCTCCACCGCGTCCATCATCGCGGTGTAGAGGCGCATCTGCTCGCTCAGGCGTCCCCCCCCGGCGAGGGCACGGCCCCCCAGGAGGCCACCGGCCAGCGTCGATCCGACGAGAAGACCCAGGGACACGGCGCCGAGTCGCGAAAGCTTCATACAAACATCATAGCAGGCCGATCCGTGGGATTGGGGCAACCCGGGGGTGCTCGAGGGGGTGGAACCCCCTCGTCTCAGAGGAAGCTGGCGACGGGCCGTCGGTCGTAGATGGTGCTACTCCCCGGGGTGCAGGACTACACGGCTCTCAGGGAAACCAGCCTTCAACGGCCCGACAGCAGGCCTCACAAGGGAGCCAACGGAGCGGCCAGATCCTCGGGCGTCGTGACCTGGCGGGTCGGCCGTCACGACGCCCGAGGTGCGTCAGAACCTCACGTGCGCACCGACGGTGAATGTCCACCCGGAAAGGTCGAGCGTGTTCACGAGACCCGGCTCGTTGGGCGTGAAGTCGTCGCCCATGTCGTCCTTCGCCCACTGGTACCGGCCCTCGGCGACGACGGCGAAGTCGTGGTTGATGTAGACCCGGAGGCCCCCGAGGACGTGGTAGCCGAACGCCGTGCTCTCCGAGACGAAAGCATCGGGGACGACGTCGTAGTCGAACCGACAGGTGCCGGACGCAGGCGGGAAGCAGACGAAGTCGCCGCGCTCCTCGTACTTGTAGAAGATGGCGTCCACTCCGCCCCCGATGAACGGCGCGATCTTCGTCCTCTTGCCCGTCGGCACGAAGCGGAGAGAGACGCCGAGCGGGACCATGGTCAGCTTCAGCGACTGCCGGATCTCCGTGCCGTCGTCCCACGTGTAGTCTCGATAGGAGCTCTCCACGGTGCGGCCGTATCCGTCGAGGTGAATC
>JBGPQQ010000114.1:0-8535 GCA_041489115.1 Vicinamibacteria bacterium
CGAGCGGGCGATGCCCGCGGTGAAGCTCACCGTCGGCCGGTACTCCGGGACGAGCCGCCGCACCTTGGCGTTGTCGAAGACGCTGCTGTGGGCCTTGTCCCCGAGCAGGCTGGCCCCGCGGTCGGGCACGAGAGCGGCGATGAGGGCGCTCGGGACGTGGACGAGGCACGCCTCGGCGCCGGACGCGCGCGCGATCGTCTCGTAGATCGCGTCCCAGGTGAGGACCTCGTCGCCCGTGAGGTGGAACGCCTCGCCGAGCGCGCCAGGGTGGCCGAGCAGCCCCACGAGGCCGACCGCGAAGTCGCTGGCGTGCGTCATCACCCAGAGCGCGGTGCCGTCGCCGTGGCACACGACCGGAAGGCCACGGCGCATGCGGTCCACCACCGTGTAGTCCTGTCCCCCGAAGCCCGAGGGGATCCACGTCGGGCCGTAGGTGTAGGAGGGCCGCACGATCGTCACCGGCAGATGGCGCTCGCGGTGCGCTCGCCGCACGCTCTCCTCGCACGCGATCTTGAGCCGGGCGTACTCCCAGAACGGGTTCCCGAGCGGGGCGTCCTCGGTGATCGGCAGCCGCGCGGCGATTTTGTCGTAGGCCGCGGCGGTGCCGATGAAGACGTACTGCCCGGTGCGCCCGGCGAAAGCCTCGACGGCGATCTCCACCTGCGCGGGCGTGTAGGCGAGGAAGTCCACGACCGCGTCCCAGCGGCCTTCGGCCGCGCCCCGCAGCGCGGCCTGGTCGTCGCGATCCCCGGCGATCGCCTCGACGCCGGCCGGTGCGGGGCGATGCCCCCGGGTCAGGATGCCGACGTGGTGGCCGCGCGCGAGCGCGTACTCCACGCACGCCGTGCTGATGTTCCCGGTACCGCCGAGGAAGAGGACTCTCATGGCGCCGGCGTGCCTCCGATGGGCCCGCCGAGGCGGAGCGACGCGCCCCCGGGCACGAGGTAGTGGATGGGCCAGGTCTCGCGGAGCGACTCGACGGCCTCGGCCCACGAGAAGGAGGTTTCGGCGCCCCGGGGCACCACGAGCGCCACGTCGGGCAGGGCCGCCGCCACCGCCCGGGCCAGGAGGCGCGCGTCGCCGGGCGCGTCGATTGCCACCTCCCGCGCGCCGAGCCGCGCGCGGGCGAAGCGGACCGCGACCTCGACGTCCTCGATCATGTCGAAGAGGTACGGCCGCCCGAGGAGCTGCGCGTTGTAAACGTGGTTGGCGAGGACTCCCGACAACGGGCTCGCGTAGGCGGCCTCCTCGTCGGCCGGGGCGAGGGTGGGGTCGTCGATCGACGCCGCCTTGTAGCGCATGCGCGTCTCCCCGAGCCCGCGCGGGTCGAACGAGACGACCTCGTGCCCGTCCGCGAGGCGCGACTGGACCTCGGCCCAGTCCCCGGGGTGGATCTTCCCCTCGAGGCTCAGCCGCACGAGGACGTTGCCGCCCGGCGCACCGGCCCGGTGCACGTGCACGAGCGGGATGACGAGCCCTCCGCCGTGGTGCAGCCGGTAGCGGTCGATGACGGCGGTGCCGACGCGGTCGCCGCCGACCGCCTCCCACGCGATCGCGTCGCGTGGCGCGGTGCCGGCGTACGCCACGACCGGCCAGGCCCGGATGCCCGGGTAGCCGGGGCCGTGGTAGAGCTCCGCGATCGGCCTCGGGGCGCCACCCTTCCGGACGCGGAGGTCGTCACGGATCACCTCGAGGAGGGAGCGCCCGCCGAGATCCTCGCGCACCTGGCCGCTCGGTGTGCACCGCAGCCGCTCGGGCTCGAGCGTCCTCACCTCGGCGAGGCCTGCGCCCACCGGCTGGCCGAAAGCGCGGTCGAGGAACGCGAAGGCCTTCGCCTGGTTCTCGGCCGAGTATTGGTGCTTGTGGTACCCCTCGCTCAGTGCGACGCGGTCTGCGTGGCCGAAGCGGCGGTAGAAGGCCCCGACCTCCCGCATCGACTGGCGCGTCCCCTCGATCGGGAAGAAGTCGAGCACGGCCGCGGAGACGTGGAGCGGCCGCGGGTACGCGAGGAGCAGCAGGCCCGGGTGGTCGATCCCCGCGGAGACGAGTCCGGGCGGGTCCTGCTCGGGGTCGCTGTCGGGGTCCTCGAAGATGCGGTTGGCCATCCGCATGGGAAGGGCGGTCGGGAAGCAGGAGGGCAGGATCGCGCCGATCCGCGGGTCGAGGACGCCGACGTACAGGGCCTGGAAGCCGCCGCCGCTCGTGCCCGTGATCGCGAGACGGTTCCCGTCCACGTCGGGACGCGTCAGGAGGTAGTCGACCGCGCGAATGCCGTCCCACGCCATGTACCGCACGAGGCTCGTCCCGGCGATCGTCGCGAAGTTGCCGAGGACGGCGTGCTCGCCGCAGACGAGGTTGTACCGGCTGCGTCCGCGCGCCCTGTCCCAGAACTGGCTGCGCTCGCCCTGGCCGACGGGGTCCCAGCAGAGGACCACGTAGCCACGGCGCGCGAGGCGGGCCGCGATCTCCTGGTAGCCGGGGTGGGCCTTGCCGTCCGGCGAGTGGCCGCAGGCGAGGAGCACGGCCGGTTCCTTGCCCGCGGGCGCGTCGGGGACGTAGACGAGGGCGGTGACGTGGATTCCGGGGAGGCTCTCGAACACCAGCTTCTCGATGCGGTAGCCGTCCATCGGGATCGTGCCGGTGACGCGGGCGTTCAGGGGCGTCCTCTCTTCCGGCAGCCCGCCGATCACGTCGAGGACCTTCCGCCGGATCTCGGACTGCAGGGCGACGAGGTCGGCCTCCGTCTTCACGCGCGCGAAGGCCTCCTGCCGCGCTGCGTCGAAGGCCCACGCGCGGTCGAGCTGGTAGGAGAGGAAGGGCGTGATCCGCGGACCCTCGGGCTGAGGTTCGAGGACCCGCAGCATCTCCGGCGTGGGCACCTCCGCGGTGCGGACCGGCGCCGCGCACGTGACGGCCCCTGCGAGAAGCAGCCCGAGCCTGGAATCCCCCATCTCAGACCCCCTTGCGCCAGTCGGCGTCGCCGTGCCGCTTGAGACGCACCACGAGCGCGCCATCCGTCTCGAGCGGCTGCGCGCAGGCCCAGCGCACGGGCCGGCGCACGCCCTTCACCTCGATCTCGACCCGCAGAAGGACCTCGCTCCCGTCCAGCCCTGGCGGCAGCAGGAACGACCCGAGCCGCAGCCGGCCGGCGAACGGGTGCCCCGCGTCGAGGCCGCCGGCGGCGAGGACTCGGCCGTCGCGGGTCCCGGCGGAGACCCGCAGCACGCCGGGCACGGACGCGACGCCGTCGTTGGCGAAGGCGACGACCAGCTCGTCGCTGCCGGCACGCTTCCTCTGCCAGATCCACGACGGCCGCACGCGGTAGCCGATGCGGCGCTCGAGGGCCTCGAACGCCGCCGGCCGACGCTCCCGGTAGCGGGCCACGTTCGCCGCTTCGGTCCAGAGCGACCAGTAGTTGGCGCCGACGTCGAGGGCGTGCAGCAGGGTGTGCTCGATGACGTCCACCCCGGCCGCGTCCACGCGGTAGCGGTCGGTGTCCGTCCGGTAGTGACGGTGGTAGCCGTCCTCCATGACCACCGCGAGCCACGGCGGCCGGTGCGCCAGCTCCTCGATCTGCTCGGGCTCGTCGAGGATCACGCTGTCGGAGCGCAGCCAGGCCCCGCCGCGCACGGCCAGGTCGAGGACGGCGCGGTTTCCGGTGCGGCTGATGTCGGGCTGCGTGTTGACGACGAGCGGCACGCGCCGCCAGGCCTCCATCTGCAGCCGGGTCATCTCGACGAACGTGCGCTCGGCCGTGGCCGCGTCGGGGATCGGGCTCGGGTAGTCGCTGGTGTGCCCCTCGCCCCAGAACCCGTACATCATGAGGTCCGCGAATTCGACGAGGGGGTCGCTGTCCGTTTCCGCCGCCAGCAGCTCGACGAGCTCGCGGAACGCGCGCTGGAACTCGGGGTGGTCGTAGCGGGGCTCGACCCGGTCCGGGCTTCCGGGGACGGGCCGGCGGATCGTGACGAGCGGCACCTTCGGCTGGAGGAAGTCGGGAAGCGCCAGCTTCGCGGGCTGGATCTCCGGGTTCGAGAGCTGGACGCGGAACGCGATGCGCCGGCCGCGGCGGCGCGCCGCGTCGCGGGTGGCCTCCCACACCGGGTGGAGGTCGAGGCGGCCCGGGCGGCTCTGAACGTCGCGCCAGTCGCAGCGGATGTAGAGGACGTCCACGAAGGGGAGCGACGCCAGCATCTCGACCGATTGCTCGAGCGTCTCCCGTCCCGCCCGCGCGGCCAGCGAAGGGCCGTTCTCCTCCCACGTGTAGCCGACGAGGCCGAGGCCGGGGTTCCGGACGCGGCCGGGGTCGGGTGTCGTCGTGGCAATCGTGTACCAGCCTTCATCCTGCTCGATGCCGAAGGGCCCCTGGCTCAGCCGGTCGGGGACGGCCGGCCCGGGGCCGAAGTCGTGGCCCTGCCACAGGTGGGGAGCCACGTCCGCCCGTGCGAGCGCCGGCCCGATCGCGGCGAGCGCCGCGCCCGCCTTCAGGAACTGCCGCCTCTCGGTCATGGGTTTCCTCCTACGGGTTGCGGACGCAGTCGTTCGTGAGGGCGACGCGGTCCCCGGCCGCGATCATCTCGAAATCGCGCGGGCGCAGGGCCGCGAGGTCGATCGGGCCGAGGAGCCCCGCCCACTTCGCCCGCGTGAAGCGGTCGTTCCGCGCGGTGAGCGCGACGCGTCCCGCGTCGGAGAGGAGCATCCCGTAACGCTGCATTGCCCGGGCCACCGTCCGCGCCCCCTCGTTCGGCAGCGACGCGAGCGGGTAGTCCGCCCGCAGCCGCAGCCGCGCCCCGTAGGGCGGGGCCTCGGGCGGGCCGCTCGTGGCTCGTGTCCCGTGCGTCGCCGGGTGGACGTACTCGCGAGCGCGGATGGTGGCGTTCGGAAGGATGAACCGGATGGCGTGGTCGATCCGGTCCGCCGCCACCTCGTCGGCGTCGAAGAGGAGAGGGGCGATCGGGAACCCGGCGGCGTCGGCGCTCGTGCACTGCTCGCCCCGGCCGCTCGGCGGATAGACCCGCGTCATGTCCCACACCGCCAGGCACCCGCCGCGGAACACGTCGCCGCGGATGTCGGCCCGCCACATCTCGAAGAGCTTCGCCCGCGGCCGGTCCGCGACGATCAGGTGGCAGTCGCCGTCGCCGCGGCACTCGTAGCCGTCTTCGCCTTCGAGGGCGCCGGCCGGGGGCACGGGCACGGGGTCCCGGTCGCAGTCGGGGCTGAAGTGGTCCTGGGTGGGGGTGAAGGCCCGCAGCGGCGTGCCGGCATCCGCTTCGAGCACCTCGATCGAGAAGTCGATCTGCATCCGTCCCAGGCCCCATCCGACGCGGTCGAGGTAGGCGATGACCGCGGGCGACTGGACGTCGAGGGCGGTAGCCGACACGTCGCGGTACCAGACGGCCTCCGGCGGGAAGTACGCCGCGGTCGCGCCGGGGGCGGCGGGGGCGGGCGTGGGCGGCGCGCCGGTCGACGCCCCGTCGCCCGGGGACGAGCCGCAGGCCAGGACAGCCAGCAGGCCGGCCATCACGAGCGGCTTCGTCATCACGCCTCTCCTCACTCGAGCCGCAGCGTCGCCTCGGCCGACGTCCCGCTCAGGACGTCCGTCACCCGGAGACGATACTCCCCCGCGGCATCGTTCAGGGCCGACGGCAGGACGAAGGTGGTGCTCGGGCCTTCCGCCACCGTGGTGCGCGCGTACTCCGGGAGGAAGTCGCCCCCGGGCCCGCGCACGTGCCAGCGGAGGAGGCGCTTGCCGGGAATCGAGGCGGTGACCGTGAAGGCGGGCGCCGTCCCTCGCCTCGCCGCCCCCGGCCCTTCGAGGCGCAGCTCCGGTCGAGACGGACCGAGCGCCAGGACGAGCGCGTCGCCGGCGGTCAGCGTCGTCCGGAGGCGACCCGTCCCGCCGAGCGCCTCGCCGGTCCGCGCGTTCGTGACCTGCGCGGCGCGCGGCAGGGCGACGTCGACCTCGTGGCGGACGACGCGGCCGTGCTGCGCGTCCTCGTAGACGGTCACACCGTCACGGCCGAAGGACGTCTTCAGGTCGAGGTCGCCGCTGAGGAGGGCCACGACCTCGTGCTCGCCGAAGCGGTAGCGCGCGACCCGGACGCGCGGGACGGGCCGTCCGGAGGAATTGGTGACCGAGACCGCCGGCCGCACGCCCGCGTGCGAGAGGACCGCGCGCAGGAGGACGCGCCACGCGTCCCGCGAGGGGCCCTCCCGGTCGAGAAGCGCGTTCAGGTAGACGGCCAGGCCCTTGCCGACGTGACTCACCACCGCGAGATCGGTCCCGCCGACCCGCGCGAGGGCGCGCCCCGCCCTTGCGCGCACCGCGGGCTCCAGGGCCTCGAGCCCGGAGAGATCCCGGGCCTGGAGCCCCAGGGCCCTGCCCTCGGCCGTCACCCGGACCGGCCCCGTCACCCGCGGTGCCGACGCGCCTCGCGTCCGCGGCGGCGGCGCGGCCACGCCGAAGAGCGCGTCGAGCGCGGCCGCCTCGCGCCACGCGACGTGCTCGTCGAAGAGGCCGGCCGCGCCGTCGGCGAGGAGGACGCCGCCCGCCTCGACGAAGCGCCGGATCTCGGCCGCCTCGCGGTCGGAGAGCGTCGTCGAGTACGGCAGCACGAAGACCCGCTTGCCCTGGAGGGCGCCGGTCTCGACCTGCGGCGTCGCCACGAACCGGAACGACAGCCCGAGGTCGTCGAGGAGGCTCACCCACCCGTCGCGGTTCGCGGGGAAGCTGCGCCCGCCGGCCTTCGCCTCCTCGCGCGGGTGCTGGTCGAGGATGCCGGCCGCGTGCACGGACGGCATTGAGTAGTGGACCGCCACCCCGTCGTCGAGGCGCTCGGCCTCCATGAGGAGCGGGCCGATGCCCTCGAAGCGCAGGGCGCGGAAGGCCTCGCCGAGGTCGCGGCCGGAGCGGGAGAAGGTCATGTCCGGGTTGACGATCGACGGGCTCCAGAAGAGCTGCGGGTGGAGGACGCCCTGCAGCGCCGCCGTCCACACCTCGTGCCGCACCGCGGCCCCGCTCCGCCCGTAGCCGGTCCAGAACCCGATCCGGGCGCCGGGCTTCGCGAACGAGCGGTGGATGTCCCACTGGTTGCCGCCCGAGTAGGAGAGAAAGTCGTCGATCACCGCGTCGAGGCGGTGCCAGTCGCAGCCGTTCCAGGGGCTCGTGACCTGGGTCCCCGAGAGCGCGATATGGCCGTCGGGGTCGCCCTCGCGGACGCCCTCGCGCACCGTGCGGTAGGCGCGGGCGAAGGACACCTCCATGTACGTTCGGTGGTCGGCCCAGGGGGCGAAGCGGCCCTCGCGGCGCGCCGCCTCCGTCGTGAGCGGCAGGACGGAGTCCCAGTCGGCGAAAGCGCTCCCCCACGTGCGGTTGAGCGCCTCGAGCGAGCCGTACTGCTCGCGCAGCCACGCCCGGAAGCCGGCGAGGGTGTGCGGTCCCCAGCAGAAGTCCACGGGGTCGGCGTAGGAGCCGAGCGAGCCCTCGTCGCCCACGAAGTAGTAGTCCATGTTGTAGACGGCCTTCGCCCGCGCCGCGGTGCGGCCGAGGGCGAAGAGACGCTCGAGGACCAGCGGGTCGTCGAAGCTGGGGTTGCGCACGAGGAAGCGCGTATCCCCCGTGCGGCGGTAGAGCTCCTTCTTCGCAAGGTAGGAGAGCGAGTCGACGTCGCCCGTCTTCCGGAACTCGCCGATCGCCCTCTCCAGACCGTCGGGGGTCGTGGGCCCGCGGTCGTACCAGTAGACGCCGAACCACCCGCGGGGCATGTTCAGCTCGTCGTTGACGTCGCCGCCCCAGGTGAAGCCGGTGTCCATGGCCTGCTCGCGCAGGAGGCGCAGCCTTCTCTCCGCGAAGTAGTGGACCGGGGTCTCGAAGGAGAGGAGCCCCCGGTACTCGTTCCGCCGGCGCTCGCGCGCGGCGACCACGATGGGCTCGTGGCGGAGCTGGTCCACGACGCGCCCCTTCGCGTCCACGAGCTCGGCGGAGACGACGACGCGCTTCCCGAGCACGTTGTCGAGACGGTGGAAGAACGTGCGCTCGCCGCGGGCCGGCGCCTCCTCGACCGCGCGCAGCCGGCCGAGGTCGTCGCCGAACCGCACTCGCACGGTGAGCCCCGCGAGGTCGCCGGCCGCGCGGGCGACCAGGCTCATCGTGTCGCCCTCGCGGTAGACGGCGGCGTTCGGGCGGAGGCCGGAGAGGCTGGCCTCCTTCGGCGCCTCCAGGCCCGCCCAGCCCCACTGCAGCGTCGCGCCCGTGCCGGGCTCGCGCACGATCACGTCCACGACCGAGCGGCCGCCCGGCCAGCCCGCGGGCGCGAGCTCGGCTGGTCCGATCGCCAGACGACCCTCGCCGGAGCCGGAAGGGAGGGCGAGCGTCTTCGTCGTCGTCCCGAGCACCGTCCCGTGCTCGCTCCGCGCGCGCGCCTCGACCTCGACCGTCCGGGCGACCGGCGACGCGAGGACGAGGGCGAGGCCGGACTCCGGGGTCGCCGTCAGCGCACGGATCCGGAGAGATCCCTCGCGGCGCGCCGCCCACAG
>JBGPQQ010000115.1:0-8533 GCA_041489115.1 Vicinamibacteria bacterium
CCGTCCAGGCCTCCGGCTTCGTGTAGTCCCCCGCGATCGTACCGATGCCGGCGGCGAAGGCGGTCCAGGCCGCCTCGTCCACCGGCCCGCCCGAGAAGCGCTCGACCGACTGCCGGAGCTGGTCGCGGTAGACCTCGGCCGCGCCGACGGACGTGCTCGTGGCGACGACGCCGAAGGGCGACGGCAGCTCGCCGCATCTCGCCAGGCTGTAGAGCGCCGGGACGATCTTCCGGTGGGCGAGATCCCCGGTGGCCCCGAACAGCACGATGGTGCACGGGTCGGGCGGGCGGGAGGGCACGCTGGCCGGGGTGCTCGACGCCTCGACGTGGAGGGGAGGGCCCATGGGATGGAGACCTCAGCCGAGCTCGTTCACTTTGGCCAGGTCCTCGTGACCCCAGAGCCTAACACCGGACGCCCGCTCTGGACTGGGACGGCTGGTCGATCGCCATTACGCCCGCCCGAGCGAGGCCCGCTACGCGCGCGACCTGTGCGGTCCCCGGTCGCGCGCGACGACGGAGCTGGTCCTGGACCGTGAGCCGGCCGCCGGCCCGCGCTATCGCGCGCCGAGGGCCCGGGCCGCCCGGCCGTAGTCCTTCGCCCGGACCCAGAGGATCATGCCGTAGCGTCCCTTGCCGGCGGCCACGGCGTCGGCCGCCACGACGCTGACCTTTGCGGCCGCGAGCTTCGCCAGGTGGCGATGCACCGTCCCGATGCGGTCGTCGCCCTGGACGAGGAATCCCTTCTTCAACGCGCTGAGGCGCCAGCCGCTCGTTTTCGCCACGCGCCGGAGGCCGGCGATGTCGTCCGTGACGAGGTCGATCTGCGCCTTGCCCCCGGACGCGGGAAACCCCGAGTAGGCGACGAGGTTGACCCCCGCCTCGCGCAGGCGGGCGAGGACCGACGCGCCCGTGCCGGCCCGGTTCGGCACCATCACGTAGGAGTAACGGACCTTGCGCACGCTGTCTGCCATGGCTACCTCCGCTCTCGTTCGATCGCTGCCTTGACGCGCGCCGGCGTCATGGGCAACCGGAAGAGCCGGGCCCCCGTCGCGTCGAATACCGCATTGGCGATGGCCGCGCCCATGGGCACGATGGCGGGCTCGCCACCCCCCTGCGGCGTGAGCGCGTCGTTCTTGACGAGGACCGTCTCGATCCGGGGGAGCCACGAGAAGCGCGGGATCTCGTAGGTGTCGAAGTTCTCGTCGAGGACTCTCCCGTCGCGGATCCGGACCTCCTCGCGGAGCACGTACCCGAGGCCCATCGTGATGCAGCCCTCGACCTGCATCGTCGCCCCGTCCGGACTCACGACGACCCCCATGTCCTGCGCGCAGACGACGCGCTCGACCCTCACCGCCCCGCTCGCGCGGTCCACCTTCACCTCGACGGCGAGGGTGGCGTAGGTCCCGGAGTCGATCCCGCACGCGACGCCCCAGCCGCGCCGGCTCGGCCCCGCCGCGGGCGTCCAGCCGAACGCCTTCGCCGCCTCCTGCAGCACCCGCCGCATCCGCTCGTCGCCCATGTTGCGGAGGCGGAACTCGACGGGATCGAGGCCGGCCGCCGCCGCCATGACGTCGATGTGGGACTCGCGGGCCCACACGTTCATGTTCGCCCCGGGCGCGCGCCAGGGGCCGACGCCGAAGCGGTGGGCATCCGACCCGCCGCCGCTCCAGCCGCCAAAGACCCGCATGCGGACGTTGGGGACGTCGTAGAAGAGCTGCGCCGCGCGGTCGCCCGCGAAGTAGACGTCGTAGTCCCACGCGGTGATCTTCCCGTCGCCGTCGATGGCCGAGGCTATCTTCACGATGCAGGCCGGGTCGAACGTGTCGTAGAAGAACTCCTCGGCGCGGGTGAACGCCACCTGCACCGGCCGGCCGGTGATCTTCGCGAGCCGCGCCGCTTCCTCGGACTGGCGGCCGGAGCTCTTCCCGCCGAAGCCGCCGCCGACGTACGGGGTGAGGACCCGCACGCTCTTCGGGTCGAGAGAGAGCGCCTGCGCGAGCCGATCGCGCGTCGGGAAGGGGGTCTGGGTGGAGGCCCAGACGGTGAGCTTCCCGCCCTCGAACGTGGCCGTCGACGTGTGGGGCTCGATCGGCGCGTGGGCGACGTAGCCCTTGTGGAAGGTGCTCTCGAATCGGCGGGTCGCGGCGGCGCGGGCCGCCTCCACGTCCCCCCGGACGCCCTTCTCCTCCGGCGCTGCCGCCCGGCCGAGGAGATCGTCGAAGATCCCGTCCGTGTCCGCCCCGGGCGGGGCGGCGTTCCACTCCGGCCGCAGGCGCGCGAGCGCTGCCTCCGCGACCTCGGGGTCGGCGTGCAGCACCGCGACGAGCCCGTCCTGGTTGACGATCGTCACGCCGTCCAGCTTCGCGGCCTCGGCGGTGTCGACCCGGGCGAGGGTCGCGCCGTGGGCGGGCGGACGCAGGATCCGCGCGTGCAGCAGGCCCGGCAGCCGGATGTCGCCGGCGTACTTGCCGGCGCCCGTGACCTTGTCCACGCCGTCGAGCCGGCGGGGCGAGCGGCCCATGACCGCGAACTCCGGAACGCTGCGCAGCACCGCCTTCTCGTCCACCGTCCGCGTGATGGCCTGGCCGCGAGCGAGCGCGCCGTAGCTCACCTTCCGGGACGGCTCGCCCTTCACCGAGACGACGCCCTTCTCGACGACGAGCCGGTCCTTCGGCACGCCGAGCTGCTCCGAGGCGAGCTGCACGAGGACCGAGCGGGCCTCGGCGGCCGCCGCGCGCAGCGCCGGGCCGAACATCCGCGTGGTGAGCGACCCGAACGTCCCCATGTCCCAGGGGCACCGGTCGGTGTCGCCCATCACCATCTCGATCGAGTCGAGGCCCACGCCCAGGTCCTCGGCGGCCATCTGGGCCAGCGAGGTCATCACGCCCTGCCCCATCTCGATCTTGCCGGAGAAGACGGTGACCCGGCCGTCCTCCCCGATCCGGAGGTAGGCGTTGACGTCCGTGGGATAGCCACGGCCCTGAGCCAGGAGGGTCGACGGCTCGAGGCGGATGAAGACGACGATTCCGCCACCGACGAGCTTCAGGAAGGAGCGACGATCGAGCTCGGGGCTCATGGCCGACCTCCCGCCGCGAGCGACACGGACTCGATGGCCTCCAGGATCCTCTTGTAGGCGCTGCAGCGGCAGAGGTTGCCCTCCATCGCGTCCATCACCTTCTCGCGCGAGGGGTGGGAGTCCGCGAGGAGCAGGCCGTAGGCGTTCATGATCATCCCCGGCGTGCAGTAGCCGCACTGGAGCCCGCCGTGGTCGATGAACGCCTGCTGGAGCGGGTGGAGCTTGCCGCCGCTCGCGAGTCCTTCGATGGTCGTGACCTTCCTGCCCTGGACGTCTCCGAGGGAGGTCCGGCAGGACCGGACGGCCTTCCCGTCCACGACCACCGTGCAGGACCCGCAGAGCCCGGCGCCGCAGCCGTACTTCGTGCCGGTGAGCCCGAGGTCCGTGCGAAGGGCCCAGAGGAGCGAACGTTTGTCGTCCGTTTCCAGGCGGACGGTCTTGTCGTTCAGGGTAAAGGACAGTGTTCGTCGCATGGGTGCTCCGATCACGCCCGTGGCCGTGGGCGTATACACGTCTCATACGCCCGGCGGCCGGCCCCGTCAACGAGAATCGGCGGCCTCCCGCGTCCTCGGCGGGGCCGAGGTCACGCTCCCCGCGACCCCCCGGGGGCGGCCTGATGCCTGCGTCTCTTGACGCCCCCCGGCGCGGGCGATAGTTTCGGCGCCATGAAGCGCTCCTACACCCTCGGCATCGACTACGGCACCAACTCCGTGCGCGGCCTCGTCGTGGACTGCGCCGACGGGCGCGAGGTGGGCACGTTCGTGTACGACTACCCCTCGGGCGACCAGGGCATCCTGCTCGACTCGAAGGACCCCCACCTCGCACGGCAGAACCCGGCCGACTACGTGTCCGGCCTGGAGGCGTCGGTGCACGGTGCTCTCGTCGCGGCCGGGAAGCAGCCCGGCTTCTCCCGCGCCGACGTGATCGGCATCGGCGTGGACACGACCGGCTCCACGCCCATCCCGGTGGACGCGAAGAACCGGCCCCTCGCCCTCGACCCGAAGTGGAAGGCGAACCTCGCCGCCCAGGCGTGGCTCTGGAAGGACCACACGGGGGCCCAGGAGGCCGCGGCCATCACGAAGATCGCGGCCGAGCACGCGCCTCAGTACCTCGCCCCGATCGGAGGCACGTACTCGTCCGAGTGGTTCTGGTCGAAGGTCTGGCACTGCCTGAAGGAAGCCCCCGACGTCTTCGCCGCGGCCCACAGCTGGGTGGAGCTCGCCGACTTCGTCCCCGCGGTACTGGCCGGCATCGACGACCCCGCGAAGGTCCAGCGCTGCGTCTGCGCCGCCGGCCACAAGGCGATGTACTCCGACGTCTGGGGCGGCCTGCCGGCGAAGGACTTCCTGAAGCGGCTCGACCCGAAGCTGGCCGATCTCCGGGACCGGCTTTTCGAGAAGGCGTACGCAGCGGATCGGCCGGCCGGCATGCTCTCGACGGAGTGGGCCGCGAAGCTGGGCCTGCGCGAGGGGATCCCGATCGCGATGGGCGCCTTCGACGCTCATTACGGCGCCGTGGGCTCCGGCGTACGCTCGGGCACGCTCGTCAAGATCATCGGGACCTCGACCTGCGACTGCGCCGTGGCCTCGGCGAAGGAGAAGGTCCAGGACGTGCCCGGGATCTGCGGGATCGTGAACGGTTCGATCATGCCGGGCCACTACGGCATCGAGGCGGGCCAGTCGGCGGTCGGCGACATCCTGAAATGGTGGGTGGAGGGTGTGTGCAAGGGTGACGACCGACTGCACGCGCAGCTCTCGGCCGAGGCCTCGAGCCTGAAGCCGGGCCAGTCTGGACTCCTGGCCCTCGACTGGAACAACGGCAACCGGACGATCCTCGTCGACCCGCTCCTCACCGGCCTCCTCGTCGGCCAGACGCTCCACACGACGCGGGCCGAGGTCTACCGGGCCCTCATCGAGGCGACCGCCTACGGCGCCCGCGCGATCATCGAGCGGATGCGCGAGTACGGCGTCCCGATCGAGCGCGTCGTCTGCTGCGGTGGCATCGCGGAGAAGAACCCCCTTTTCATGCAGATCTACGCCGACGTGATCGGCCACCCCATGCTGATCGCCGGCTCGCCGCAGACCCCCGCCCTCGGGTCGGCCATCTCGGCCGCGGTTGTCGCCGGGGCGCACCCGAGCTTCGAGGCGGCGCAGAAGAAGATGACCGCGCTCAAGGAGAAGCGGTACGCGCCGGACCCGGCCGCCCAGCGCGTCTACGACGAGCTCTACGGCGTCTACCGCGAGCTGCACGACAGCTTCGGCGGCGTCCGGGGAGCGAAGGCGGATTTCCCCTCTCTCATGAAGCGGCTGCTCGCGATCCGAGAGCGTGAGACGTCGCGCCAGGAGGCAGGCGCGTGAGCCGCGTCGCCGAGGCGCTCCGGGAAGAAGTCTACCGGGCGAACAGGGAGCTCGCGCGGAGCGGCCTCGTGATGGGCACGTTCGGGAACGTGTCGGGCGTCGACCGCGCGGCGGGGCTCATGGCCATCAAGCCGAGCGGCGTGCCGTACGGCGACTTGAAGCCGGAGCACATCGTGCCCGTGTCGCTCTCCACCGGCGAGGTGGTGGACTCCGACCGGCGGCCCTCCTCCGACACGCCCACCCACCTCGAGCTCTACCGCGCGTTCCCGTCCTGCGGCGGCATCGTCCACACGCACTCCGAGAGCGCGACCGCGCTGGCCCAGGCGGGGCTTCCGGTGCGCTGCCTCGGCACCACCCACGCCGACCACTTCCGCGGGGACGTGCCGGTCACGCGGGCGCTGACCCGGAAAGAGGTCGTGAAGGACTACGAGAGGATGACCGGCCTCGTGATCGTCGAGACCTTCCGGAAGAAGCGCCTCTCGCCGGACGAGGTCGCGGCCGTGCTGGTGCTGCACCACGGTCCTTTCGTGTGGGGGAAGGACGCGGCCGCCGCCGTCGAGAACGCCCGCGTCCTCGAGTACCTGGCCCGGATGGAGATCCTCGTCCGCGCCACGGGCGCGCGCGGCGTGAAGCGCCCGGCGGGTTTCCTCGTCGACAAGCACTACCTGAGAAAGCACGGTCGGGGCGCCTACTACGGCCAGGAGAAGAAGTAGATGCGCGCCGCCCGACTGCACGGCCCCCGCGACGTCCGGATCCACGAGGAGGAGCGCCCCACGCCCGGCCCCGGCGAGGCGCTGGTCCGCGTCGAAGCCGTGGGCCTCTGCGGCTCGGACCTCCACTGGTTCGAGGAGGGCGGGATCGGGAGCAACCGGATCTCGCGGCCGATCGTGCCCGGCCACGAGATGGCCGGGCGAACCGAGGACGGCCGGCTCGTGGCGATCGAGCCCGCGATCCCGTGCGAGCGCTGCTCGCTGTGCCTGGAGGGCCACCCGAACCTCTGCCCCACCATCCGCTTCTCGGGCCAGGGCGCGGACGACGGCTCGATGCGCGAGTGGATGGCCTGGCCGGAGCACTGCCTCTTCCCGCTGCCGGACGGGCTCACCGCCGCCGACGGCGCGATGCTCGAGCCGCTCGGCGTCGCGATCCACACGGTCGATCTCACCCACGTGCGGCCGGGGGCGAGCGTCGGCGTCTTCGGCTCCGGACCGATCGGCCTCTTCTGCCTGCAGGTCGCGAAGGCGGCGGGCGCCGCCCGGCTGGTGGCGACCGACCTCGCGAGCCGGGAGCACCGGCTCGCCGCCGCCCGCGCGCTCGGGGCCGAGGCGTTCGCGGCCGAGGACGGGCGCGAGGCGAACGCCATCCTGAAGGCGGTCGGCGGCCACGGCCTCGACGTGGCGATCGAGGCGGCCGGGGTCCAGGCCGCGGTGGACGCGGCCGTCGAGGCGGTGCGCCCCGGGGGGCGCGTCGTGCTGGCCGGCATCCCCTCGGACGAGCGGACGAGCTTCAAGGTGTCTTCCGCGCGGAGGAAGGGCCTGACGATCGTCCTCGTCCGGCGGATGAAGCACACCTACCCGCGCGCGATCGCCCTCGCGGTGGCGGGCCGCGTGGAGCTGCGGTCGGTGGTGACCCACCGCTTCCCCCTCGCGGACGCAGCGCGGGCCTTCGACGTCGCCGCCCGTCGCGAGGGGCTCAAGGTGGTCGTCGAGCCGTAGGTCGCCGTCGAGCCGTCAGGCCGGGCCCGGCTCGCGGAAGGCCGCGATCGCGTCGGCCAGCGCCTGGCCGACGGATGAGCCCCGGAGCCGCTCGGACAGCTCCTTCAGGCGGTGGAGCGGGATGAAGTAGCCGTCCGGCCCCGACGGCACGAGCGAGATGCCGGGGTGGTCGCTCTCCAGGTCCACGAGCGCGACCCGCCGTCGCTCGGCCGACTCGCGCGCGCCGCGCGCCTCGTGGGTGGCGTCGGCACGGGCCAGGGCCTCGTCGATGGCGGCCCGCAGGGCGGAGGCGTCCACGGGCTTCCGCAGGAAGCGGAAGACCTCGGCCTCGTTGATCGCGGCCACCGCGGCGTCGAACTCCTCGACCGCCGTCAGCGCGATGCGCATCACGCCGGGATGGAGGCGGCGCGCCTCCCCGAGCAGGTGCAGCCCGCTCCCTTCCGGGAGGACGAGCTCGCTCACGAGCGCGTCCACCTTCTGGCCGCCGAGGGTGGCGAGGGCCTGCCTCGCGTCGGCCGCGCCGAGGACGCGGTAGAGCTGGCTCGGCAGGACGGAGAGCGCCGCCCACGCGGTCGCAGGATCGGCGTCCACGACGAGCACCGTGCGCGTGCGCTCGCTCACGTGCCCTCCGCCTTCCCGGTCCCCTTGAGCAGGACTAGAGCGAGCTCCAGGACCGCCCGCATCTCGGCGGCACTCCGGAAGCGGTCGTCGGGCCGCTTGGCGAGGGCCCTCGCCACGCAACCGACGAGGACGTCGGGCAGCGGGCCGTGGGGGCTCGTGACCGGCGGCGCCGGCTCCTCGATCTGCTTGCGCAGCACCTCGAGGAGGGCCGCGGCCCGGAAGGGCGGCGCGCCCGAGAGCACACGGAAGAGGATGCAGCCGAGCGAGTAGAGGTCGGCCCGGTGGTCGGTCGGCAGCGCGAGGGCCTGCTCGGGGGCCATGTAGGCCGGCGTCCCCAGGATGAGGCCCACCTCAGTCGTCGACCCGCGCAGATGGTCGTCTACGAGGGCGGCCCCGAAGTCCGCGATCTTGACCTGCCCTCCTGGAGTCAGGAACACGTTCGACGGCTTGAGGTCCCGGTGCACGACGCCGCGAACGTGAGCCGCCTCGAGCGCGGACAGGATCCGGAGGACGACCTGCACCGCCTCGGCCGGCGGCAGCGTCTCGCCCTCGCCGAGCGCCTCCTCGAGCGTCGGGCCCTCGACCCACTCCATGACGAGGAACGCCTGGCCGTCGGGCAGCGTCCCGAAGTCGGTGACGCCGACGACCCCGGGGTCGTTCACGAGGGCGGCCGCCCGGCCCTCGCGCACGAACCGGGCGGACATGGCGGGATCGCAGGCGATCGAGGGGTTGAGCAGCTTCACCGCAACGGGCGGGCCGGTGCCGTCG
>JBGPQQ010000116.1:0-8448 GCA_041489115.1 Vicinamibacteria bacterium
GATCCGCCGGCAGCCGGGACCGAACCGTGATTCTCTTGACCGGTCCCGGTCGCCGGAATAGCCTCCGTTGCGTCAGGGCCGTCTCATGAGAGTGCGCGCGCGCGTCGCCGTCGCCGTGCTGGTCGGGCTCGCCTCGGCCCGGGCCGCCCAGGCCCTCGACCCCCACCGGACGGTCACCCAGTACGGCCACGACGTCTGGCGCATGGCGGACGGCCTGCCCCAGAACGCGGTCCTGTCGGTCGTCCAGTCCCGCGACGGCTACCTGTGGCTCGGGACCACCTCCGGCCTCGTGCGCTTCGACGGCGTGCACTTCACCGTCTTCGACAAGGCGAACACGGAGGCCATCGGCCACAACCAGATCTCGACGCTCTTCGAAGACCGCGACGGCAGCCTCTGGATCGGGACCTTCGGCGGCGGGTTGACGAAGCTGCAGAACCGGCGGTTCACGTCCTACACGATGCGGGACGGCCTGTCGCACGACGTCGTGAAGGCGATCTGCCAGGACCGCGAGGGAGGCCTGTGGATCGCCACCCTGGCCCACGGCGTCAACCGCTTCAAGGACGGCCGCTTCAGCGTCTACACGACCGCGAACGGGCTCCCTCACGACGACGTGTTCTCGGTGGCGCCCAGCCGCGACGGGGGCGTGTGGATCGCCACCAGCGGTGGCCTCGCCCACTTCCGGGACGGCCAGTTCACCACCTACACCACCCGCGACGGTCTGCCCAGCAACCGCGTCGTCTCAGTATACGAAGACCGCAAAGGAAGCCTCTGGGCGGGGACCCGGGACCGCGGGCTCGTTCGCCTTCGGGAGGGGCGGTTCTCGGTCTACACGGTGGCGGACGGGTTGTCGAGCGACGCCGTCTTCTCGATCCACGAAGACCGCGCGGGGGCGCTCTGGTTTGCCACCAAGGATCACGGCCTCAACCGGCTCTACGACGGCCGCTTCAGCGCCTACACCACGAAGGAAGGGCTCTCCAGCGACGTGGTCTACTCGGTCGTCGAGGACCGGGAGGGAAGCCTCTGGATCGGTACGTTCGGCGGAGGTGTCAATCGGCTGCGGGATGCCCGGTTCACGGTGTTCACGACCCAGAACGGCCTGCCTCACGACCACGTTCGCTCGGTGTTCGAGGACACGGAGGGCCAGGTCTGGTTCGCCACGTTCGGCGGCGGCCTGGGCCGCCTGAAGGACGGCCGGTTCACCACCTTCTCCCGGCGAGACGGCCTTCCCCACGACCGTCTCTACTGCGTGCTCCGGGACCGCCGGGGCGATGTCTGGGTCGGCTCCGACGGGGCCGGTCTCTTCCGCAGACGGGGGAACCGGTTCACGCGGTACACGACGCGGGACGGGCTCGCCCACGACAACGTCCGAGCCCTCTACGAGGACCGGCAGGGGAACCTGTGGGTGGGGACGAGCGGAGGTCTCAGCCGATTCCGCGACGGGCGCTTCACCACCTACACCACCGCCGACGGCCTCTCGAGCGACGCCGTGCACGCGATCCTGCAGGATCGCGCGGGAGCGCTCTGGCTGGGGACATGGGGCGGGGGCCTCAATCGCTTCCAGAACGGGACCTTCACCGCCTTCTCCAGGAAAGACGGCGTCCCCAACGATTTCATCCTCTCGTTCTACGAGGATCGCGAGGGGAGTCTCTGGATCGGGACCCTGGGCGGCGGCCTCGTCCGGCGTCGGGAGGGGCGCTTCCGGGCCTACACCACGAAGGAGGGGCTGTTCGAGGACATGGTCTACCAGGTTCTCGAGGACGGCCGGGAGAACCTCTGGATCAGCTGCAACAAGGGCGTCTACCGGGTCAGCAAGAAGGAGCTGGACGACCTCGACCGGGGGCTCATCCGCTCCGTGCGCTCCGTCTCCTTCGGCATCGCGGACGGGATGCCGAGCGGCGAGTGCGCGAGCGGCTCCCAGCCCCTGGGCGCGAAAGGCCGGGACGGGCGGCTCTGGATCCCCACCCAGGACGGCGTGGTGGTGATCGACCCCGACCACCTCGAGACCAACCAGGTCCCGCCGCCGGTGGTGATCGAGGAGCTGCTCGTCGACCGGCGCCCGGTGGCGGTGGAGGGCCAGCCCTCGCTGCCGCCCGGTGGCGGTGATCTCGAGTTCCACTACACGGGCCTGAGCTTCCTCGTGCCCGGGAAGGTGCTCTTCAAGTACAGGCTCGAGGGGTTCAGCGACGACTGGGTGGATGCGGGCCCGCGCCGGGTGGCGGCCTACACCAACATCCCGCCCGGCCGCTATCGCTTTCACGTGATCGCGAGCAACGCCGACGGCGTGCGGAACGAGACGGGCTCCTCCTTCGACTTCCGCCTCCGACCCCACTTCCACCAGACCTGGTGGTTCTACGGGCTGGTGGCCATGGCGGTGGGCCTGGCGGGCCTCGGGCTGCACCGCGTGAGGGTCCGACAGGTGGAGGCGCAGTTTGCCGCGGTCCTCGACGAGCGGACCCGCATGTCCCGCGAGCTGCACGACACGCTGGCCCAGGGCTTCGCGGGCATCGCCATCCACCTGGACGCCGCCGCGGCCTGCCTGCCGAAGGGCGCCCAGGAGCTGCGCAGCCACCTCGGCCTGGCCCGGGCGCTGGTGCGGGAGAGCCTGGCCGAGGCCCGCCGCGCGGTGCTCGACCTGCGGCCCCAGGCCCTGGAGCGCGCCGATCTCGCCACCGCGCTCTCCGAGATGGCGGGACGGCTGGCCGCGGACCCGGCGGTCCACGTCGAGGTCACCGGAGAGTCGCGACGTCTTTCCAGCGCGGTGGAGAGTCACCTGTTGCGCATCGCCCAGGAGGCGGTGACCAACGCCCTCCGGCACGCCGGGGCGCGCGAGATCCGCGTCCACCTGGACTTCGGCGCCGACCACGTGTCGCTGCGCATCCAGGACGACGGTCACGGCTTCGCGGCCAGCACGGCGGCCCCGTCGACGACCGGCCACCTGGGCCTGGTGGGCATCCGCGAGCGCACGGCCCTGATCGGCGGGCACTTCACGCTGCACAGCCGGGCCGGCTCGGGCACCGAGGTGGTGGTGGAGGTTCCCCTGCTCGACCCCGCGAGCGAACAGGACGGAAGCGCCAGGCGGACCCACTGACGAGGACCGAGCGCCGATGAAAAAAGGCGGCCGACGGCTGAGCGTGCTCGTGGTGGACGACCATCCCGTCGTGCGGGCCGGCCTCGAGGCCATGATCGACGCCCAGCCGGACATGGAGACCGTGGCCGAGGCCAAAAGCGGCGAGGAGGCCATCGATCTCTTCCGCCGGCACCAGCCCGCGGTCACGCTCATGGACCTGCGCATGCCCGGCATGGGTGGCGTGGAGGCGATCGAGACGCTCCACAAGAGCTTCCCGGACGCCTGCATCCTCGTGCTCACGACCTACGACGGGGACGAGGACATCTACCGCGCCCTGCACGCTGGCGCGCGCGCGTATCTCCTCAAGGACATGCCGCGGGAGGAGCTCCTCGAGACCATACGCGCCGTGCACGCCGGGGCGCACCGCCTCCCTCCGGAGGTCGCGGCGCGCCTGGCGGAGCGGATGCACCAGTCCGAGCTGACCTCCCGCGAGATCGAGGTCGTGGAGCGGATCGCCAGCGGGCTGAGCAACAAGCAGATCGCCGCCGCCCTCGGGATCAGCGAGGGGACGGTGAAGACGCACGTCAACAACATCATGGGCAAGCTGGGCGCCAACGACCGCACTCACGCGGTGACCGTCGCCCTCCGGCGTGGCTTCATTCACCTGTGACGAGGGGCGCCCCCAGTCCACCGAAAGATGGACCGTCCCGTCGGCGTCGTGGGGGATGACAGCCTGCCCCCGGGGGCTCTAGCTTCTGTCACCGCCCCCGGCAACCCGGCCCGCTCGGGCCCCGCACGGAGCGGAGCGAGGGACGCCGTGAGAATCTCGACGACACGGTCGGTGCTGCTGGGGGTGGCGTGGGGAGCGGCGTGCCTCGCCAGCGCCGCCGACTCGTCGCTCCCGGCGTTCGCCCAGGCCCGCGACGGGTCCTCGGTCGCGGCCGCCATCGACCTGAACGGCCCCTGGCAGTTCAAGGCCACCGACGAGACCCGGTGGATGGACGCGCTGGTGCCGGGCGTCGTGCAGAGCGACCTGCTGCGGGTCGGCCGGCTGAAGGACCCGCACTACCGGGACCAGGAGCTGGACGCGCAGTGGGTGGAGAGGAAGGAGTGGGAGTACCGCCGGCGCTTCGGGGTCGGTCGCGATTTCCTTCGCCACGACAGGATCCTTCTGGACTGCCGCGGCCTCGACACCATCGCCGAGGTGTACCTGAACGAGCGGCTGGTGGCGAAGACCGAGAACATGCACCGGCGGCACGAGTTCGACGTCAAGCCCCTGCTGCGCGAGGGCGAGAACGAGATCCGCGTCGTCTTCCGCTCCATCCTCGAGTGGAACCGCCGGCGAATAGAAGCGGACCCCAGGGTCCTGTGGTGCCGCGCCGGGGAGCTCCAGGACTGCCGCAAGGGCAACGTGTTCTTCGCCCGCAAGGAGGGCTCCGACTTCGGCTGGGACTGGGGCCTGCGCCTCCTGAGCTCGGGGATCTGGCGGCCCATTCGCCTGGCCGCCTGGGACACCGCTAGGATCGCCGATCTCCTCGTGCGGTCGGACCTCTCGAACCCCCGGAGGGCGGTGCTCAGTGTTTCCGCCGAGATCGAGAGCTTCCGGCCGCGGCCGCTCGATCTCGAGGTCGTCGTGACGCTGGATAGAAAGCCGGTGACCTCCGCGAAGGCGACGCTCGTCGGCGATCGGTCGACCCAGGCCCTTTCCATCGACAACCCCCGCCTGTGGTGGCCGAACGGGTGGGGCGAGCACCCCCTTTACGAGGTGGCGGCCATCCTCAAGAGCGGAAGCCGGGTCGTCCACACCCAGCGGCTGAAGATCGGCCTCCGAACCGTGGAGATCGCGCGGGAGAGAGACGCCCGCGGCGAGAGCTTCGGCATCCGGGTGAACGGCCAGCTCCTCTTCGCCAAGGGGGCGAACTGGATCCCCGCCGACTCCCTCCCCGACCGCCTGACCGAGGACCATTACCGGCGCCTGCTCGACGCGTGCGTGAAGGCGAATATGAACATGATCCGGCTCTGGGGCGGCGGCCTCTACGAGGCCGACATCCTGTACGAGTTCTGCGACGAGAACGGCCTCCTGATCTGGCACGACTTCATGTTCGCGGTCGGCCCCTACATCGCCAACGAGGCCTACCTCGAGAGCGTGCGGGCCGAGGTGAAGGACGTCGTGCGCCGCCTGCGGCACCACCCCTCGATCGCGCTGTGGTGTGGCAACAACGAGTCGGAGAGCAACATGGCCGGCGGCCAGGCCTGGATGAAGAAGTACAAGACCGCGACCTGGGCCGAGTACGACAAGGTCTTCCACGAGACGATCCCGCAGACGGCGCGGCAGTACGACCCCGACCGCCCCTACTGGCCGAGCAGCCCCCACCACCCGCTCGACCGCGCGAAGGAGAAGCCCGACTGGGAGACCTCCTCCGGGAACGCCCATTCCTACGACGTCTGGGGCGACGGCCTGCCCTTCTCCACCTTCGACAAGATGGGGCAGTACCGCTTCATGGCCGAGTTCGGCTATCAGGCCCTCCCCGATCTCGAGACGATCCGCGGGATGACCGCGCCCGAGGACCGCTACTTCCCCTCCCACGTCCTGGAGCACCACGAGAACAGCGGGAACGGGAAGACGAACGACCTAGGCACCGCGCGCATCGCCCGCCACCTGGCGGCGACCTTCGGGATGCCGGGCGGCCTCGACGACTGGGTCTACCTCTCCCAGGCTCTCCAGGCGGACGGGATCCGGCGGGGCGTCGAGGCCCTGCGCCGCGGCCACCCGCGATCGGCCGGCGCGCTCTACTGGCAGCTCGACGACAACTGGCCGGTCATCTCCTGGAGCAGCATCGACTACCACGGCCGCTGGAAGGCCCTCCACTACCTGGCCCGGCGCTTCTTCAGCCCCGTGCTGGTGAGCGCTGTCGTCGAGGACTCGCCCGACCCCATCGACCTGGGCCAGCGCGGCAAGGTTCAGATCTGGGGCACGAGCGACCTGCTCCAAGAGACGCCGGCCCGGCTCCAGTGGTCGCTGGGGCGATTCGACGGGACCGAGGTGAAGCGAGGCGAGCAGGAGGTGGTGCTCCCGGCGAACCGTGGCACCCCCCTCGCCGAGCTGGACTTCGAGAAGGAGGTCGGCGAAGCCCCCGACCGCCGGACCTACCGCAAGGAGAGCTACCAGAACCGGCGGCAGTACTACGTGGCGTACCGGCTGGTGCAGGGCGAGCGGGAGCTCTCCTCGAACGTCTCCTTCTTCGTACCCCCGAAGTACCTGGGGCTGCAGCCGCCGGACTTGCGCTGGACCGCCAGAAAGGAGAACGATCGGTGGGTGGTGGAGGTCACCGCGAAGCGCTTCGCCGCGTTCGTGCACGTCGGGCTCGAGGAGGGCTACGCTCTCTTCTCCGACAACGACTTCCATCTCCTTCCGGGCGAGACTCGCACGATCGAAGTGCTCTCGGCCGAGGTCCCTGAGGACCAGATCGCGGCCCGGCTCTTCGTGCGGAGCCTGATCGACTCCCGTCGAGGGGCGACGGCCACCGAGGCCCCTCCCGCCCTGCCTTGACGCGGCGCTTGGAGCTGGGCCTCGCGCTGTCCCTGGTCGTTGCCGGGACCGCCGCGAGCGGCGACGACGGCCGGCCGGACCCGCTGGCGAGCGGCACTCGGCCGCGCGTCTTGCTGACCGCGGAACGGCTGGCCGAGCTGCGGGCCCTCCGCGAGACCAGCCACCGAGGAGTGTTCGCCGTGGCCAAGGCAGAGACGGACGTCTACCTCACCCTGCCGCTGCCGGCCGACCGCTCACGAGCGGTCAACGCCTACCGCGCTCACGGGAAGATGCTGCCCGCGCTCGCCCTGAATTACCGCCTGACGGACGACCCCGCGTACCTGGAGGCCGCGCGGCGGTGGCTGCGGTGCCTCGTCGGCTTCGACACCTGGGACGGGTCGCAGAACCTCGGGCGCGCGTCGTTCGCCACCGGTGTGTCGCTCGCCTACGACTGGCTCCACGACGCGCTCCCCGCGGAGGAGCGCGCCGAGGCCCGCGCCCGCCTGCTGCGCGAGGGGCGGATCCTGGCTCCCGTGGTGACAGCGCAGCACCGGCTCCTCTCGAACCACCTGCACAACGAGATCTGCGCCCTGGCGATGATCGGCTACGCGCTCTGGGGAGAGGCCGAGGAGGCCGAGCGGTTCGTCGCCATCGCGGAGGAGAAGGCGCGCCTGACCCTCGAGCACGCCCCCACCGACGGTGCGTGGCCGGAGGGAGTGTCGTACTGGGGCTATGGCCTGTCGTACTTCCTTCGCATGCTCGACGCCAAGCGCCTGCTGGGTCGGGGCGACGACTTCGCCGGCAACGGTTGGCTGCGCCTGACCGGCGACTACTTCGTCTACCTCTCGCTCCCGGAGGCCCACTGGGCCAGGGGGACCGTGGTGGCCAACATCGCGGATGCCCCGCTCGACGGCGGCCCCCACAGCGGGGAGGTCCTGCGACGGCTGGCCTCGGCCTACGGCAACGGCGTCTACCAGCACATGGCCGACGCCCTGATGCCCCTCGAGCGATCCCGGGATGACCCCTCGGGACGGCGCGAGGGGGCGCACGGCGCGTGGATGCACCTGCTCTGGTACGACTCCGCCGTGCGGCCCACACCGCCCGACGGCTTGCCCACCATGAGGCACTTCGCCGACATGGACCTGGTCAGCATGCGCAGCGACTGGGGAAAGGACGCGGCCATGCTGGTGTTCCACGCGGGTCCCGGCCCCGGACACCGCAACATGGCCGACCCGCGGCGCGTGGCGATGCGCGGCTTCGGCCCCGGGCACGCGCACCCGGACATCAACTCGTTCTCGATCTTCGCGCGGGGCCAGTGGCTCGCGGTCGACCCCGGATACAGCCGCGTGAAGGACACCCGCGATCACAGCACCGTGATCGTGAACGGCCAGGGGCAGGCCGGGGAGGGCGGCGCCTGGCTCGACTACTGGGCCTTCCAGCAGCGCCAGCCCGCTCCCGCGATCCTGCGCGCGGAGAGCCTTCGAGCCTACGACACCGTCCTCGGAGACGCCGGCGGAATCTACGTGGACGAGGCACGGCTGCGACGCTTTCGCCGGCAGATCCTGTTCCTGAAGCCCGACGTCTTCGTGATCGCCGACGACATCGAAGCGCACGGGGCGTCGCGCTTCGAGTGGCTCCTGCACGCGCCGGAGGGCTCCCTTTCCCTCACGGACGGCGGCGCCTTCGAAATCGCCCGCCCGGGCGTGCGGCTGCAGGGCGTCTTTCTTCGCCCCGCAGCCGCACGCGCCCACGTCATCTCTCGCCCCACGGGGTCGTCGGGGGTCGATCCCACGTCGTGCCTGGTCGTCGAGATGACGGGCGCGGAGACCGCCCGGCCCCTGGCCGTCCTGGC
>JBGPQQ010000117.1:0-8302 GCA_041489115.1 Vicinamibacteria bacterium
CGAGGTGGCGCCCTGCGCGGGCACTGTCGGCCACCCACGCCCTTCGCTCGGCCCCGCTCGCTCCCGCGCGCCGAGCGCGCCCGATGGACGCGCCGCCCGGCCAGGCTGCCGCCGATCGCCACGGGAGCGGCGGCTCCGGAGGGCTCCCGCGCGGGTCCGCCATTCTCGCCGTGGGACCCGCGCGGGACCCCGGACCGCCGCGGAATTCGCGAGCCACGGCCACTCCACGGCCGAGGGCTTCAGGCCGACACGGGGCGGGGGGGGGCGGCGGGCAGGCGGATGAGGACGCTCGTGCCGCGGCCCGGTGTGCTCTCGGCGCGGATCGTGCCGCCGTGCTCCTCGACGATCTGCCGCGCGATGGCGAGGCCGAGGCCGGTGCCCTTGACCTTCGTCGTGTAATGCGGCTCGAAGATCCGCTCCACGTCCTCGACGCCCGGTCCGGCGTCGTCCACTCGGATCGCCACTCCCCCGTCCTCGCGCGTAGTCCGCAGCCGGAGCTCGCCGCCCTTCTTCGCCATCGCCTCGAGCGCGTTGTTGATCACGTTGAGCAGCACGCGCTTCACCTGGTCGGCGTCCACCTCGACCTCCGGCACATCGGGGGCGAGGTCCACGCGCACCTTGAGCCGGTCGAGCGGCGCCTGCGTGTACGGCGAGAGCGCGTCGAGCACCAGCGCGTTCGGGTCGAGCCGCTCCGGCCGCATCGGGGGCAGCCGCGAGAAACGGGAGAACTCCCCGATCAGCTCCTTGAGGTCGCGCACCGCCCCCAGGATCATGTCGATCGCCGAGGGGAAGAGGTCGGCGAAGCGGGCCGGGTCGCGCCCCCAGGCCGTCTTGAGGGTCTCCGCGGCCAGCCCCACCGGCGTGAGCGGGTTCTTGACCTCGTGGATGACCCGTTCGACGGCTTCCTTCCAGGCGGTGAGCCGCTGGGTGGCCAGGATCTGGGTGAGGTCCTCGATCACGACCACGGTCCCGATGGGCCGCTGGCCCTCGCCACGGAGCGCCGAGGCCGCGACGGAGAGCGTCCGCCGCCCCTGGGGCAGCTCGCACACGACCTGGGCCTCGTGGAAGTCCTCACCCCCGTCGCGCACGACGGCCACCGCCTCGACGAGCCGCGCCGTCGTGGCGCCGCCGAGCGCCTCCTCCAGGGTTCGGCCCTGCGCCCCTTCCGGGGCGAGCCCGAGGATCTCGCTCGCCCTCCCGTTGAACGTCTCGATCCTTCCGCCCCCGTCGAGCGAGAGGACGCCGGTCCCCACGTTGGCGATGACGGTGGCCAGGTGGTTCTTCAGGGCGAGGAGGCTCGCCTGCGAGGCGCGCAGCTCCCCCGTGCGGGCCTCCACCATGCCCTCGAGGTTCCGGCTGTAGCCCTCGATCTCGCGGCGGCTCGCCTCGAGCTCGCCCACCATGCGGTTGAACGACTCCGCCATGCTGCCCACCTCGTCGCGCGAGTCGACGCTGAGGCGGACCTGCAGGTCGCCGGTGGCGGCGCGGGCCATCGCGTCGTGCACCCGCCGAACCGGGGCGAGCACCATCCGCGAGAGGAGGAGGTTGAGGAGGAGCAGCACGAGCACGAACGAGAGCGTGACGCCTCCGTAGAAGATCGAGCGCGTGATCGCCTCGCTCCGCTCGAGGGGGGCCAGGCTCTTGAGCAGGTGCAGCCGGCCGTAGGGCTCGCCGGCCGCGGAGAGCGTCGCCGCGAGGGCCAGCACCGGCTGGCCCCCGAAGAGGGCCTCGCGGAACTCGTCCTGCCCCGGCGCCGGCCCGCCGCCCGCCGGCCGCGCCTCCTCCCGCGTCACGCGGCGGCCGGGGAGGAGGGGCCGGCCGCCCGGGCCCACGAGGTCGGCCTCGCCGTCGCGGTCCACGAGCAGGACGACGCCGGGGCGGCCGAGGAAGGGCGCCGCGTCCTCGCCCAGAAGGCGAGAGATGACCGCCGCGTCGGCGGTCGAGCCGAGGTCGAGACCGCTGGCCTCGAGCCGCGTCCACAGGATCCCTTCCTGGCCCGCGAGGTCGGCGAGGTGAACGGCCAGCGAGTCGCGGTTGCGGCTCAGGATGTCGTAGATGAAGTCGCGCTCGTAGTTGCGGCGCAGCGTGGAGAGGAGCCGCTTGTCCTGGTCCAGGAGGCGCTGGCGCTGCTCGCCGAGCACCGGCACGAGGACGAGCAGCAGCGCCGCGGCGCTGAAGAGGAACACGATCGCGAGCGTCAGCGTAACCTTGGCCCGCAGGCTCAGGTCGCGCAGCGAGAGCAGCAGGCCCTTCACGGCTCCCCCAGCCAGCCGCGCACGAGGGCCCGCGGGGGGCCGAGTGGCGTCTTCTCCACGGCGTAGAGCGCGACCCCCTGCCGGCGGTCTCCGTGGGCATCGAAGCGGATGCGCCCGGTCGCCCCGTCCACCTCGTTGCGAGCGACCGCGTCGCGGAGGCGCCGGCGGGTCCCGGCGAGGCCGGGGCCCAGCGCCTCGTCCGAGAGCCGCCCGAGCGAGCGCAGCCCCGCCGCGATCACCCGGACCGCGTCGTAGGCGAGGACGGCGCGGCAACCGGGCGGCTCGCTGCCCTCGGCCTCTTCGTAACGCCGGTCGAACTCCGGCGCCGGCGAGCACAGCTCGACGTAGTACGCCTCGCCCGGGGGCCCGCCCTTCTGGAAGAGGAGCGGGCTCGACCACGCGTCGCCGCCGAGAAGCGTCGCGCGAAGGTCCACCGTCCCCGCCTGCGCCGCCACGAGGGTGGCGTCGGTGAACGAGCCGGGGACGAACACCACGTCCGGGCGGAACTCCTTGACGCGGCGCAGCTGCGGGCGGAAGTCGGTTTCGAGGGCGAGGTAGAAGAACTCGGCCACCACGCGCCCGGCGGCCTCGTCGCGGAAGCGGTCGATGAAGCTCCGCGCCAGCCTCTGGCTGTAGGTCCTCCCGACCTCGTAGAGCACCGCCACACGCCGCGCGCCGAGGCGGTCGCGCGCGAAGCCCGCCAGCAGGCCGCCCATCACGTCGTCCGAGGCGCACATGCGGAAGACGAAGGGGCGGCCACGGCCGGTCTGCGGGTCCCGGGTGAGGTCGGCGGCGGTGGAGACGTTCGTTATCTGCAGCACCCCGTTCGCCTCGGCCTCCTCGGCCACCGCGGCCGAGAGCTCGCTCGAGTTCGCCCCGACGATGGCGAGAGCGCCGTCGCGGGCGGCGAGGGCGGCGGCCTGGCGCGCGTCCACGAAGTAGCTGCCCGTCCGGTACTCCGCGAGGCGCAGCGGGCGCCCGTGGACGCCCCCCTCGCGGTTCAGGTCCTCGACCGCGAGGCCCGCGCCCCGCAGCGACTGCAGGCCGGAGACACTGTAGCGGCCGATCGTCGGGAAGACCGCGGCGACGGGCAGGGCGCCCCCGGCGCCGATCTCGGCGGGGGGAAACACCACCGGGTCCACGCGGTCGGCGGCGGCGGGCCGCTCGCGGCTCCCGCGCAGGCAGGCGACGGACACGAGCGCCGAGCCCAGGAGGACGACGGTCGAGGCCCGCTGCGCCATCGGGGGCAGCGTAGCACGGGGGCGAGCGCGGCCGTCAGAAGAGGCGCAATTGCCCGTCGCGCCGGCCTGCGGCGGCGTGGGGAGCGCGGATCACGATCCAGGCGGTCCCCTCGGGCGCGGCGAGCGTCACCCTCACCTCGCGGCGGCCGGCCCTCTCGAGCGCCTCCTCGGCGGCCTGGAGCGCGAGCTCCGGGTGGTTGTTCTTCTTCGAGAGGTGGGCCAGGACGACGTGCCGGCAGGCCTCCCCCAGTTCCTTCTCCAGGAGCCGCCCCACGTCGCCGTTCGAGAGGTGGCCGAAGGGCCCGAGGATGCGCTCTTTGAGCGACCAGGGGTACGGCCCGTCGCGGAGCATGGCGGGGTCGTAGTTCGACTCGACGAGGACGGCGTCGCAGCCGCGGAAGGCCTCGACGAGGCCCCGGCTGAGGTGGCCGAGGTCCGTGGCGTGGCCGAAGGAGACCGCGACCGTGGAGACCACGAACGCGAGCGGGGAGGCCGCGTCGTGGGGAACGGCCACCGCGCGGACGGCGAGCTTCCGGATCGTGCGGGTCTCGCCGGGCCCGAGGGCCTCCCAGGCCGGCAGCTTCGCGCCGTCGAGGCCGGCCGCCCGGAACGTGCCGCGGGTGAGGGCGAGGGGGACGCCCCACTTCGCCGAGAAGGCCAGGGCGCCGCGGGCGTGGTCGCCGTGCTCGTGCGAGACGAAGACGGCATCGAGCGCGGCGGGGTCGACTCCCGCCGACTGCAGCCGTTCCGCGAGCTGGCGCGGCCCGAGCCCGGCGTCGAGCAGCACCCGCGCTCCGCCGCCCTCGACCAGGGTGGCGTTGCCGCCGCTGCCCGAGCCGAGGACGCGGAAGCGGAGGCTCACACCCGGAGCTCCCGGTCGCGCGGCCGCCAGCCCCGGAGGTTGCCGAGGACGCTCGCCCCGAGCCGGCCGTCGAACACGTCCGCGGCCACGCGCTGCACGTCGGACGCACTCACCGCCTCGATCCCGTCGAGGATCTCCTCGAGCGGGAACTGCCGGCCGAAGTAGATCTCCTGCCGGGCCAGGTGGCTCATCCGGGCGCCCGAGCTCTCCAGGGAGAGCACGAGGCCTCCCGCGATGTGGTCCTTCGCCCGCCGCAGCTCCGGTTCGCCCAGCGGCTCGCCGCGCAGGCGCCGGATCTCCTCGAGGGTCAGGCGGATCACCTCGGGCGCCGAGTCGAGGCTCGTCCCCGCGTAGATGCTCAGCAGCCCCGCGTCCGAGTACGCGGTGATTCCGGAGGAGATCGAGTAGACGAGCCCGCGCTTCTCGCGCACGTTCTGGAAGAGGCGGGAGGACATCGAGCCGCCGAGGACGGTGTTGAGCACGTAGCCGGCGTAGCGGTCGGGGTGCGCTTGCGGGTAGGCGCGCGCCCCGAGGCAGACGTGCACCTGCTCCAGCTCCTTCTTCGAGCGCGTGACCGTCCGGGTCACCGCGGTCGGGGCGTGGCCGCTTGCCCCCGGAAGCCGCCCGGCACTTCCGCGGGGGCTTGCCCCCGGAAGCCGCCCGGCATTTCCGCGGGGGTTTCGAGGGGTGGCGCCCCGGTGCAGCCCCGCGAAGTGGCGGCCCACGAGAGCCGCTACCGCCCCGTGCTCCAGGTGGCCGGCGGCGGCGATCAGGATGTTCGCGGGGTGGTAGACGCGCGAGAAGTAGGACGCGAGGTCCTCGCGCCGGAAGCGGCCCACCGTCCGCTTGGTGCCCAGGATGGGTCGGCCGAGCGGGTGGCCCGGCCAGAACGCCTCCGCGAAGAGCTCCATGACGAGGTCGTCCGGGGTGTCCTCGACCATGTTGATCTCCTCGAAGATGACCTTCTTCTCCTTGGCCATCTCCGCGGGGTCGAAGAGCGGGTTGAGGACGATGTCGCCGAGGATCTCGACGGCGAGGGGCAGGTGCTCGTCGAGCACCTTGAGGTGGAACGAGGCGTACTCCTTCGAGGTGAAGGCGTCCATGTAGCCGCCGATCGAGTCCACCTCGGCCGCGATCCTCTCCGCCGAGCGGGTCTTCGTGCCCTTGAAGACCATGTGCTCGATGAAGTGGCTGACCCCGCTCACCTCCTCGGCCTCGTGGCGGCTGCCCCGCATGAGCCACACTCCCACCGCGGCGCTGCGGACCCCGGGCATGGACTCGGTGACGAGGGTGAGGCCGTTCGGGAGGGTCTCCTTGACGATCATGCGGGGGAGCGCCGCCTGCGGTCGCCGACGCGGGCCTCCAGACTAGCACATGCTAGACTCGCCGGCGGCGAGCCTCCGCATGAAGGACGAGGACTACCAGCGCTGGGCCATCCTCGCGACACCCGCCCGTGGCGACCACCTCGGCCAGCACGTGCGGAACCTCTTCGAGTGCCTGGGCCTGCCCGAGGAGGGCGCCGCGCTCGCGCTGCAGGCGGGGAAAGCGCGGACTCGCCGCTGCGATAGAGACCGACTCGGAGTCAGGAGCCACCCACGGGGGGTCTGGGGGGTCCTTTGCGTGGCGCGGGATGACGAAGCCCGGGACGCCCACAGTGCGGGCGCCCGGTGGCAGCAGGTACGGGCTGTGCGCCCGCTGATTCAGGTGGCTTGGGCGCTCTGCCAGAACCGCCCACACGCGGGCGCTCCGACGCGAGCGCATGAACCAGCCGAGCCAGTAAGCGAGCGGAGGAGACGACCCGAGCCGCCCACCACCGCGGGCACCCGGTGGCAACTGGCTTCAGGGGGCGGCGAGCTTCAGCACGTCCGGGAGCAGCGACTCGGCGGCCATCCGGTGCGCCACCTCGTTGGGATGTAAGTCCACCGGGTGCACCCAGAAGTCGGAGCTCCGGCGGCCGAGAAAGACCGGCAGCAGGTCGCGGTGCGGGATCCGCGCGACGAGGCAGAAGCGGTGAATCGTCTCGTGCACCGGCGCGAACGGGTAGTCGCGGTCGAGCCCCACGAAGAGCGGCCAGGGCGCGACGAGCAGGCGGGCGCCCGTCAGGTCGAGCCGTCGCTTCATCTCGCGGAGATACTCCTGGGTTCGCTCCCAGCCTGCGCGGTTCGCATCGCTCCACATGTCCAGGTACCAGCGCGTCGTCTCTCGGCCCGCGATCAGCGCGCCCACGCGGTCCGAGAAGAAGTCGACGACCCGCGCGCGGAGAAGGGGCCGTGATGCGTCGAGATCGTCGGGCACGTTCGTGCGGTCGAGGATCCAGTCGTTCAGGTAGGTCTGCCGCTCGCGGAACTCCGGCGGTCGCACCGCGTCGTTCAGGGTGAGCGTGTAGACGACGAGATCGGGTTCGTACGGGAGCACGTCCTCGAGGGCCCCGAAGATCTCCGGGATGTCCGCGCCCCGGCGGCCGCAGTTGCGGACCTCGTACCGCCCGGGCGCCCGGTCCTCGAGGAGCCGCGCCAGGACCCGGGCGACGGTGTCGCTCTCCTTCACCCCCTGCCCCTCGGCGAAGGAGTCGCCGAGGACCATGATGCGCCGCACGCCGCACGCCTTTTTTCCGAGCGGAGCGTCGCGAAAACGCAGGGCGTTGTAGCGGGACTCGACCGCCCACGGGTGGTGGCGGGCGACCGCGTCGAAGCGCTGGGGGGCGAGGCGCTGGTAGTGGGCGCGGCACTCCGGTCGCCGCAGGTCGAGGTCGAAGTAGCCGCGCGGGTTGGAGGGAAAGCAGTCGAGGAGCGTCGTCCAGCGCGCGTCCACCATGCGGCGCACGGCCCGCTCCTTCTCGGGTGCGAAGCCGGTGAAGCGCAGCGCGGCCTCGAGGCCCACGAGCACGACGGCGAAAGCCCCGCCGGCGAGAGCGAGGTTCGCGAGGAGACCGCGCACGCGCGGGTTCATCGCGGGGGCTCGCCCACGGGCGCCTCTGGCCACGCGAAGTCCGCGCGGTAGATCCGGATCGACCACCCGGCCCGGCCGATGGGCTCGAGCGCCCGGAAGCGCGCCATGAGCGCCCGGTCCTCGGGCTCCAGGTATACGCCCTGCAGGTTCGTCGCGCTCACTGCCACCACGTCGCCGGGGCGGATCTCCCGCGTGAGGCGCGTCGCGTGAGGCGAGGTGTACCCGGGAAGCGCCTCCCCCTCGATCCCGTAGTACGAGGGGTCGGCGCTGCCGAAGTACGAGAGCTTGAGCCGCGCCATCCTGTTCTCGCGCATCCAGCCGGCCAGCCGCTTCAGGTCCTGGCCCCAGTCGAGGTTCGAGTCGACGAGCACCCGCCAGCCGTTCGCCGGGCCGCCCGCGATCTCGTTGAAGTAGGCGAGGTGGTGCGGGTGCTGGCGCAGGGTGCCGCCCGCGTACCACAGGCCCAGGGCGGTCGCGAGAGCGAGGCCGGCCGGCCGGCGCCACGACCAGAGCCGGGCCGCCGCCTCCCCGGCCGCCACGAACAGGAACGGGTAGAGGGGCAGGAGGTGCCGGTGGCCGATCTGCAGGCCGCGGGTGAGGGTGAGAGCGACGTAGACGACGACCGGCAGCCAGAGGAACGTGGCGTCGCGGGGGCCGAGCCGCCCGACCCGGACGAGCGCCAGGACGGTCAGCAGGAGCAGCGGGACCGGTGTCTTCAGCAGGAACGTCACGAGGAAGTAGTGGGGGAAGCCGCGATCGGACAGCTCGCCGAGGAGGAACGTCGGCCGCGCCTCCGAGTGCGTCATCACGAAGAGGAGCCCGCGCGCGTAGTCCTCCGGCACGAGCCCGGCGTTCGCGGCGGCCACCACGCCGCGCAGCAGCGGGCCCTCGACCGGCGCCTCGAGCGCCGCCCGCTGGGCCGCGCGCACCGCGGGGTCCGGCGACAGCGCGTGGCGGAACCCGTAGGACGCCCAGACGACGGCCAGCGCCAGGAG
>JBGPQQ010000118.1:0-8283 GCA_041489115.1 Vicinamibacteria bacterium
GGGCCCGGGTTGGCGAGTGTCTGTCCCCAGAATTAGCCTATTGCGCTAAGGTTACTTGACAAGCTGTCGCTCATATCCTATCTTGCGGGATGGAGGATCGTAGAGATATGCGTCTCGATCAGTTCACGGTGAAGGGCCAGGAAGCCCTGACGACCGCCCAGACCCTGGCGGAAAAGAGCGACCACCCGGAGGCGACGCCCGAGCACCTCCTGAAGGCGCTCCTCGACCAGGAGGGGGGCGTCGTCCCCTCGGCCCTCGGCAAGCTCGGGGTGAACGCGGGCGCCCTCGCGGCCGACGTCGAGAAGAGCCTCTCCTCCCTGCCGAGGACCCAGGGCACGGCCACGCACGTCTCGCCGAAGCTCGACGCCACCCTGAAGCAGGCGCTCCGTGAGGCGGAAGCCCTCAAGGACCAGTACGTCTCCACCGAGCACCTGCTGCTGGCGCTTCTCGACGGCCGGACCCCGTCCGCCGAGGCGCTGAAGCGCGCGGGGGCCACCCGCGACGTGCTCCTCAAGGTGCTGAAGGACATCCGCGGCAACCAGCGCGTGGACGACCCGAACGCCGAGGACCGCTACCAGGCGCTCGAGAAGTACGGCCGCGATCTGACGGAGCTCGCCCGCAAGGGCAAGCTCGACCCGGTGATCGGCCGCGACGACGAGGTGCGCCGCGTCGTCCAGGTCCTCTCCCGCCGCACCAAGAACAACCCGGTCCTCATCGGCGAGCCGGGCGTCGGCAAGACCGCGATCGTCGAAGGCCTCGCCCAGCGCATCGTGAAGGGCGACATCCCCGAGTCGCTCAAGAACAAGCGCGTGATCGCCCTCGACCTGGGCGCGCTCATCGCGGGCGCCAAGTACCGCGGCGAGTTCGAGGACCGCCTGAAGGCCGTCCTCAAGGAAGTCACGGAGTCCGAGGGCGAGGTCGTCCTCTTCATCGACGAGCTGCACACCGTCGTGGGGGCGGGCGCGGCCGAGGGCGCCATGGATGCCTCCAACATGCTCAAGCCCATGCTCGCGCGCGGCGAGCTGCGCTGCGTGGGCGCCACCACCCTCAACGAGTACCAGAAGCACATCGAGAAGGACGCCGCGCTCGAGCGGCGCTTCCAGCCCGTCTACGTGGGAGAGCCCTCAGTCGAGGACACGATCGCCATCCTCCGCGGCCTCAAGGAGCGCTACGAGGTGCACCACGGCGTGCGCATCCAGGACCCCGCCCTCGTGGCCGCGGCGACGCTTTCGAACCGCTACATCGCCGACCGCTTCCTGCCCGACAAGGCCATCGACCTCGTCGACGAGGCGGCCTCGCGCCTGCGCATCGAGATCGACTCGATGCCAACCGAGATCGACCAGGTGGAGAGGAAGCTCATCCAGCTCGAGATCGAGCGCCAGGCGCTCAAGAAGGAGTCCGACAAAGCCTCGAAGGAGCGCCTCTCGAAGGTCGAGAAGGAGATCGCGGAGCTGCGCGAGAACTCCGCCGGCATGAAGGCCCACTGGCAGCAGGAGAAGGAGGCGATCCAGAAGATCCGCTCGACCAAGGAGCAGATCGAGCAGGCGCGCTTCCAGATCGACGCGGTGACCCGCAAGGGCGACCTCGCAAAGGCCTCGGAGCTCCAGTACGGGACGCTCCCCCAGCTGGAGAAGCAGCTCCTGGACGAGAACAAGAAGCTGGCCGAGCTCCAGTCGAAACAGAAGATGCTCAAGGAGGAGGTGGACGCCGAGGACGTGGCCGAGGTGGTCGCCAAGTGGACGGGCATTCCGGTCTCGCGCCTCCTCGAGGGCGAGATGCAGAAGCTCCTCCACGTCGAGGACCGCTTGCGCGAGCGCGTGGTGGGCCAGGACGAGGCGCTGCTCCTCGTCGCCAACGCCGTCCGCCGCGCCCGGGCCGGCCTCGGCGACCCGCGCCGGCCGATCGGCTCCTTCCTCTTCATGGGCCCGACCGGCGTCGGCAAGACCGAGCTCGCCAGAGCACTCGCCGAGTTCCTGTTCAACGACGAGCACGCCCTCGTGCGCCTCGACATGTCGGAGTACATGGAGAAGCACACCGTGGCCCGCCTTGTCGGCGCGCCCCCGGGCTACGTCGGCTACGACGAGGGCGGCCAGCTCACCGAGGCCGTCCGCCGCCGGCCGTACGCCGTCATCCTCTTCGACGAGATCGAGAAGGCGCACCCCGACGTCTTCAACGCGCTGCTGCAGGTGCTCGACGACGGGCGTCTCACCGACGGCAAGGGCCGCACGGTCGACTTCCGCAACACGGTCGTCATCATGACGTCGAACGTCGGCTCGGACCTCATCCAGGAGTCCTCGCGTCGCGGCGAGGACGACGAGCGGCTGAAGGACAAGCTGATGGACGTGCTGCGGCATACCTTCCGGCCGGAGTTCCTGAACCGCGTCGACGAGACGGTCATCTTCAAGTCACTCGGCAAGGGCGAGATCGAGAAGATCGTCGAGATCCAGCTCAAGGACCTGCGCAAGCGGCTCGCCGAGCGGAAGCTCCAGCTCGAGGTCACGCCGGAGGCGAAGGCGATGCTGGCCGAGCGGGGCTACGACCCGGTCTTCGGCGCGCGCCCGCTCAAGCGGACGATCCAGCGCATGATCGAGAACCCGCTGGCGGTCGAGGTGCTGGCCGGCCGCTTCGGCGAGGGCGACACCGTCGTCGTCGAGCCCGACGGCGAGACGCTGCGCTTCAAGAAGGAAGCCCCCGCCGCCGTCGCGAGCTGACGGCGCCGGCACCGCCCACCCGGGGCCCGGCCCTCCGGGTGGGGAGTCACCTCGCCGTGCGGGTGGGGCCTCCGGCCGCAAGGACGCGGAAGGTCAGGGGCACCTGGCCCAGCCAGAGGTCGGTCTTCACCAGGCGCAGCAGGCGTTCTGCCGGACCATGGGCTGGCCCGCCTTGCAGCCGAAGGCCTCCCTGAACTCAGGCATGTTGCTGACGCTCCCGATCACCCGGAACTCACCCGGCGAGTGCGGGTCGGTCTGGGCGAGCTGGCGCGCGGCCGCCTCGGTCACGTTCTGGCACCAGACGTTGGCGAAGCCCAGGAAGAAGCGCTGCTCGGGCGTGAAGCCGTCGACCTTCTTGCGCGGCTGGCCGGCGAGGGCCTTCTGGAGCGCCATGTAGGAGACGCGGAGGCCGCCGTTGTCGGCGGTGTTCTCGCCGAGGGTGAGCCGGCCGTTGAGGTGCACGTCGCCGTTGGCCGGGTCCTTGACGGAGACGAAGCCCTCGTACTCCTTCGCGATGCAGTCGGTGCGCTCCTCGAAGGCCTTCCGGTCCTCCGGCGTCCACCAGTTCGCGAGGTTTCCCTCGGCGTCGAACTTGCTGCCCTGGTCGTCGAAGCCGTGCGTGTACTCGTGCCCGATCACCACGCCGATCCCGCCGAAGTTGACGGCGTCGTCCGCCTGGCGGTCGAAGAACGGGGGCTGGAGGATCCCGGCCGGGAAGACGATCTCGTTGTTGGCCGCGTTGTAGTAGGCGTTCACGGTGGGCGGCGTCATGCCCCAGAGCGTCCGGTCGGTCGGCTTGTCGATGCGCGCCTGGCTGCGCTTGATCTCGAAGACCTGGGCCCGCCGCGAGTTCTCGAAGTAGTCGTCCCGCTTCACCTCCACCGTCGAGTAGTCCTTCCACTCGTCCGGGTAGCCGACCTTGTCGGTGTGGAACGCGGCGAGCTTGGCGAGCGCCTTCTTCTTCGTCTCCGGGGTCATCCAGGGGAGGCTCTCGATGTCGTCGCGCAGCGCGGCGGTGAGCGACTCGATCATCTTCTTCATGCGCGTCTTGCCGTCGGCGCCGAAGGTCTTCTCCACGTACAGCCGGCCGAGGTCGTCCCCGAGGGCGCGGTCGGTCGCCTGCACGCAGCGCTTCCAGCGAGGCTCCAGCTCCTGGGCCCCCTGCAGGTACTGGCGGTTGAAGCGGAAGTCCTCCTGCACGAACGCGGACCCCAAGTACGGGGCGGCGGCGCGCACGACGTGCCACCGCAGGTACGTCCTCCAGTCCGCGACCGGCGTCGCGTCGACGACCGCGTTCCCCTCCTGGAAGAACTTCTTGCTGGTCACGTAGAGGCGCTGGAAGGTCGGGGCGCCGGTCATGGGGAAGTAGGCGGCGAAGTCGAAGGCGGGGGCGAGCTGCTGCAGCTCGGCCACGCTCATGGGGTTGTCGCGGTTCTTCGGGTCGCGCATGGCGACGCGGTCCATGGACGCGTCCGCGAGGGCGGTCTCGATCCGCATCACCGTCGCGGCGTCAGCCCTGGCGGCCGCCGGGTCCTCGCCGGCCAGCTCGAGCATCCGCGCCACGTGCTCGAGGAACTTCTCCCGCTTCTCCCTGGACTTGGCGTCCTCCTTCAGGTAGTCGTCGCGGTCGGGCAGGCTGAGGCCGCCCTGGCCGATGGTGGCGACCGTTTGCGTCGAGTCGTGGAGGTCCGGCGCCGAGCCGAAGCGGAAGAGCGAGGGGAGCGCGCTCCCCTCGTTCTCGCCGAGGAGGCGGAAGAAGGCGCCCTTCGACTGGACCGCCTCGACCCGGGCCAGGATCGGCTCCAGGGGCTTCCGGCCCTGGGCCTCGATCGTCGTCTCGTCCATGCAGGCCGCGTAGTAGTCGCCGACCCTCGTCTCGATGGGCGAACGCTTCCTCGCGGGGTCCTTCGCGACCTCGAGGATCTGGTGAAGCTCCTCCCGGTTCCTCTCGGCGAGCTCGTTGAAGCGGCCCCACCGGGTCTGGTCGGGCGGGATCGGGTTGGCCTTGCGCCAGCCGCCGCACGCGAACTGGTAGAAGTCGACACAGGGATCGACCGAGGTGTCGAGGGCAGAGGTGTCGGACGCGCCCGGCGACTTCGGCGCCGCGGCTTGCTTGTCTGCGGCGACGGCCATGGCGGCGGCGCCGGCCAGCACGACGGTCAGGAAAGAACGCCTCATCAGGACCTCCAGGAACGATGACCGGCCGCCGGCTACTCCCGGGCGGCCGCTCTCGCGCGTGATGGTACTTCAGGCTGCCCGCCGATCGGGGGCCGCCGAGCGAGGGCCTTTGCGCGCTCGCCGACGGGCGGTATAGTCCCCGCCCCCGGTCGCGGACGATGGAGGAGGCAGATGCCACAGACACCGCACGTCGAGCGACACTTCACCGCGGGCGAGCGCGTGCGCGATATCGTCATCGGGATGTCGGACGGCCTGACCGTCCCCTTCGCGCTGGCGGCCGGGCTCTCGGGAGCGGTGAGCTCCACCGGCATCATCATCACCGCGGGGCTCGCCGAGATCGCCGCCGGCTCCATCGCGATGGGCCTCGGCGGCTACCTCGCGGCCCGCAGCGACGCCGAGCACTACGCGAGCGAGCGCGTGCGCGAGGAGACGGAGGTCCGCGAGAAGCCCGCGATCGAGGCCGACGAGGTGACGGAGGTCTTCCGGACGTACGGCCTGACCGCGGAGGAGAGCAGCCCCGTGGTGGAGGCCCTGCGGAAGCGGCCGGAGGCCTGGATCGACTTCATGATGCGCTTCGAGCTCGGCCTCGAGAAGCCGGATCCGCGGCGGGCCCTCACGAGCGCGCTCACGATCGCCGGGGCCTACGTCGCCGGGGGCTTCATCCCCCTGGCGCCCTACCTCGTTCTATCGACCGCACAGGAGGCCCTCTTCCTCTCGGTGGTCGTCACCCTCGTCGCCCTGACGCTCTTCGGCTACGTCAAGGGCCACTTCACGGGCGCGCCGCCGGTGCGCAGCGCCCTGCAGACCACGCTGATCGGAGGACTCGCCGCGGCCGCGGCCTTCGGCATCGCCCGGGCGATCGGCTAGCCCTGGCTCACTCCCACGCCAGGAACGTCTCCTTTCCGTCGTCCGCGCGGTTGCCGGCGACGGCCCGCAGGGTGAGCGACACGCCGTCCGCGCGGAACAGGATCCGGGAAGACCTTCAGGAAGTTCTCCCGATCGTCGTGGTTGCCGAGGGCCACGTACACGGGCGATACCGCGGCCACGGGCTCCAGCAGCGCCCGCAGCTCCTGGTAGTCCTCCACCCGGCCCTGGAGGCGCGCCGCGTCCCCGCAGACGAGCACCCCTTCGGGCCGCGCGGCCACGACCTGTGCCGCCACCGCGCGGAGGTTCTCCCAGGGGTTCATCCCGCGGTAGCCGGTCCGGCGGTCGCCGGGGACGTGCGTGTCCGAGAGGAGCGCGAGGTGGAGCTCGCGGCGGGACGGGTCGGACGGGGCTCGCCGCGGAACCCCGAGACGACCATCGCGGCGCCGCTCAGCGCCGCGGTCTTCAGGAAGGCGCGCCGGTCTCGGGGGCGGTGAAAGGCGACCGGCATGGGGCCTCCTGGGTCGGGTGTCTCGAGCGTCGCTCTCTCGCCGCCGCGGGCGCGGGCAAGCGCTGCCGGGCTTACGGGACGACCAGGATGTCGTTCTCCGACCCGAAGGCGTTCGCGGCGCGGCGCTCCGCGGCCGGGTTGTTCTCCCAGCGGCCGTCCACCCGCAGGCGGTACTGGTACTCCCCGGGCGCGAGCTGCAGCGCCGCCGCCCACGTTCCGTCGGGCCGGCTCTTCAAGGGAATGCCCTCGGGCGACCAGTCGGTGAAGTCACCGGTGACCACCACCTCTCTCGCCTCGCGGACCGTAGCCACCAGAGTCACGCGCTTGCGCGCGGGGGCGGGGGTCGGAGCCTTCGCTTTCGCGATCATGAAACCCTCCCTTCGTGACGCCGCCCCATTATCCCCCCGGACCACGGGGTCCGGCGGCTCTTTCTCGCGGTCCGCCGAGCCTCCCGGGCGGCACGCAGGGACGGCCGCGCCCCCTCACCAGCTCGACGGCGCGTAGTCCTTGAAGAACTTGCCGTACGGGTGCTGGCCCGTGTTGAGGCCGGAGAGGAAGGGGTCGAGCACCCGGGCCGCGCCGTCCACGACGTCGAGCGGGGGCTGGAAGCCGAGCTCCTCGCGCTTGCGGGTCGCGTGGACGAAGGGGTCCTCGTCAGTGATCCAGCCGGTGTCGACCGCGTTCATGTGGATCCCGTCGCGCACGTAGTCGCGGGCCGAGGTGAGGGTGAGCATGTTGAGCGCCGCCTTGGCCATGTTCGTGTGGGGGTGGCGGTCGGTCTTCGTCCCGCGGGAGAAGACGCCCTCCATCGCCGAGACGTTGACGACGTGCTTGTCGCGCCCCGGGGTGCTTCGCATCAGGGACTTGAGCCGCGCGCAGAGGATGAAGGGGGCCACGGCGTTCACGAGCTGGACCTCGATCATCTCGGGGGTCTGTACCTCGGCGAGGGTGAGCCGCCAGGAGTTCACCGCCCGGAGATCGACCTGCTGGAGGTCGGTGTCGAGCGCGCCGTCGGGGAAGAGGTCCTCGCGCCGCGCGCCCTCGTCGAACCCGAAGCGCACCTGCGAGAGCCGCGCCGAGTGGCGCAGGCCGAGCCCGGCTCCCCCGCCCCGCCAGGCCACGAGGCCGCCGAAGCTCTCGCCGGAAGCGTCGGCCGCCGGCGCGGAGGCGCCCTCGAGGAGCCGGACGCACTCGTGGTGCGACCGCACGAGCGGCTGGAGCTCCGGGGGCAGCGCCTCGACCGGCCACTCCTCGAAGTCGAGGAGGTGCTCGTAGAAGCCCGGCGGGCGGCGGACGGTCTGGCACGCGTTGTTGACGAGCAGGTCCAGGCGGCCGAGCTCGCGGCTCACCTGGCTGCAGAAGATCTCGACGCTCGGCGAGTGGCGCAGGTCCAGGCCGTGGACCCGCAGCCGCGCGCTCCACTCCGCGAAGTCCGGTTCGGCCGCGTAGCGGCGCGCGGCGTCGTGCGGGAAGCGCGTCGTGGCCACGACCGTCGCGCCGGCCCGCAGCAGCTTCAGGGCCGCCTGGTAGCCGATCTTGACCCGCGCCCCCGTGACGAGCGCCACCCGCCCGTGCAGGTCGGCCGTCTGGAAGCGCTTCTAGTAGTTGAGCTCGGCGCACGCGGGGCAGAGAACGTCGTAGAAGGGGTGCAGCCGCCGGTACTCGGCCTTGCAGACGTAGCAGGACCTCGGGTTCACGACCTCGCGCGGGCGCTCAGGCTCCGGCGCCCCCGCCGCCAGCCGGCGCGGCGGCGGGACGAAGGCCTCCGACTCGCGCGCGGCGCGGATGCCCGTCCCGGCGAGAAGCGACCGGTCGTGGTTTGTCAGCACGGCCTCGAAGGGCGGCCGCAGGACGTGGCCGATCCGAAGATCAACAGTCCTTATTACAACCAGTACGCCATCCGGCTGGCGGAGCGCGGCTTCATCACGTACGCGCCGCAGAACCCGTACATCTTTCAGGATCGTTTTCGCGTCTTGCAGCGGAAATTGAACCCACTGGGCAAGACGTTGTTTTCGATCA
>JBGPQQ010000119.1:0-8268 GCA_041489115.1 Vicinamibacteria bacterium
CGTCGGTGACGTCCGACGAGGGCGGCAGCCTGCTGTTCTTCCGCGTCCGCGACCAGGGGAACCTCATGGTCTCGCTCGGCCCCCTGGCCCAGCGGGAAGAGCCCTTCACGCTCACCACCCGCTACTCGGGCCGCCACGACCCCGCCCCGGTGGACCAGGAGCTCGCGCAGGTCGCGGCGCCCTCCGCCCTCCACCTCGCCGACGAGGGTTTCGTGGATCGGCCCCCGCTCGTCTACTCGAACCGCACCGCGTGGTACCCGCGGCCGGCCAGCGAGGACTTCGCCCGCGCACGGGTGGGCCTGGACGTGCCCGAGGGGTGGCTGGGGGTCACGGGCGGCGAGCTGGTCGAGGCGCGGACCGAGGGCGGTCGCACGCGCGCGGAGTACCGCCTCGAGCAGCCCGGCAAGTTCATCACCGCGGTCGTGGGCCACCTCACCGACGTGGGCCTCCGGCAGGAGGGCGAGCAGGCCGTGCGCGGCTACGCCGGCCCGCGCACCCGCGGCGAGACCCTGGACAAGATGCGGGCCGCCCAGGAGATGCTGGCCTTCTACGCGGAGAGGTTCGGGCCGTCACCGTACCCGCGCCTCGGCCTCGTGGTGGCGGAGGGCGAGACGCCCGCTGGCCACAGCCCACCGGGCCTCGTCTACCTCCAGGTGCGGCCGCCGGTCCTCCGCGGGCGGGCGCTGCCCGACGACCCCTCGAACTTCAGCGACCTCGCCGGCTTCTTCCTGGCCCACGAGACGGCCCACCAGTGGTGGGGGCAGGGCACCGCTCCCGCGAACTACCGCGAGCGCTGGCTCTCCGAGGCGTGGGCCCAGTACGCCGCCGCGCTCTGGCTGCGCGAGCGGCTCGGGGAGGGGGCCTTCCGCAGCATGATGGACCGGATGGCCCGCTGGGCGCTCCGCTACGACTCCGCCGGGCCCATCCACCTCGGCCAGCGCCTCGGCCACCTGAAGCAGGACCCGCGCCTCTTCCGCGCGGTCGTGTACGACAAGGGCGCCTGGGTCCTCCACATGCTGCGGGGTCTCGTGGGCGACGAGGCGTTCTTCGCCGGGGCGCGCGCGTTCCTCGGCCGGCACCGCTACGCCAAGGCGGGCACCCAGGAACTCCGCGCGGTGCTCGAGGAGGCGAGCGGGCGCGACCTGCGCCCCTACTTCGAGAGCTGGATCTACGGGACCGGGCTGCCGACGCTCCGGTGGTCGTCGCGGACGGAGAGAACCGCCGGAGGCTTCCGCACGACGGTAGAGGTGCGGCCGCAGGGCCTGCCCGGCCCCCTGCCCCTCCAGGTGGCGGCGGCGTGGTCGGGAGGCCGCGAAACCCGCACCGTCCTCCTGGAGGTGGCGGGCGGCTCCTGGACGATCGACACCGCCCAGGAGCCCCGGCGCGTGACGCTGAACGACGACCGAGGGATGCTCGCCCGGATCGAGCAGGCCCCCCGGCGTCAGCGGTAGCGGTTGCGGCGCCCCTCTTCCTCGAGCGCGGCGATCTTCCCCTGCGTCTGGGCGAGCTTCTGCTTGTTCTCTTCCTGGAAGGCGATCTTGGCGGCGCGGCCCGGGTTGTAGAGCCCGCCGCTCGTGTCGTCCAGCTCGAGCTGCAGCCTGTCGATGACGTCCTTGTAGACGGCCCCTTCCTTGCGCGCCTGGTCGAGCCGCTTGCGCCAGGCCTCCTCGGCTTTCGCTCGCGCCTCCTCCTCGGCCTTCGCCGCGGCGTCGGCGGCCTTCGTGGCGTCGTCGGCGGGCTTCGCGGCGGGGGCCTCGCCCTCCCCCGCGGCCTGGCCCTCAGCGGCGGGTTGGCCTTCGGTCGCGGCCTGGCCTTCGGTCGCGGCCTGGCCTTCGGTCGCGGCCTGGCCCTCGGCGGCGGCCTGCTCCGCCGTCGCCGGAAGGTCCGGGTTCGCCGTCACCGGCGCCATCGACCGGCCGATGTCGCCTTCCGTGTAGACCTTGGCCGGCTTGGCCGGAGCGGCCTTCCTCTTCTCCTTCTCCCGGGCCGCGGCATCACCGAGACCCTGGGCGGACGCGACCGAGGCCAGCAGCAGCGCGGCCGCAGTCAGGGCCGCGGCGTGGACCACCCGCATCATGACCTCCTTGTACCCGACCCCCCCATTATAAGGGCGGAGCTCACCCCAGGACGCGCAGGACCTTCTGGAGCTCCAGGGCCCGGCGATTGGAGGGGTCGAGGACGAGGGCTCGCTCGACGGCCTTCCGGGCCTGGTCGTGGTCGTCCTTCAGGAAGTGCTGGAGGGCGGCGGCGCTCAGCGCCACGGCCTCGGCGACTCGCGGGTCCGGCGGTGGTGCCGTCGCGGGCGCCCCGGCCGGCGCGGGCGCCCCGGCCGGCGCCGTCTCCGGCAGCCCCTCGAGGAGCTTGTGGGCCAGGCCGTGGCCGGGCATGGCGGCGAGCGCGTCGTGCGCCGCCGCGCGCGCCTCCCGGTCGCGGCCGGCGGCGAGGTGCTCGCGGGCCGTCGCCACCAGGCCGTCGGCCTTGCGACGCGCCCCCTCCTCGTCGAGGTAGACCTGCAGCTGCAGGTAGCGCAGGCTCCACGGCGCCAGGCGCTCGACCTTCTCGGCGATGCCGGTGGCGAGCGTGAACTCGCCGTCCGCGGCGTACGCGAGGGCCATCCCCACGAGGGCGTCCACCTCGCGGTCGAGCAGGACCGACTCGATCTCGGACATCGCCCGCCGGGCCGCCTCGTCGTCGTTGTCGAGCTCCAGGAGCCTGTGGCAGCCTTCCATCGCCTCCTCGAGCCGGTCCTCGGCCCGCGCCCGCGTCACCGCGGCGAGGAGATCCTCGCGCTCGGGAGGACCGTCGCCCGCTTCCGCCGTCGCGCTGCGCAGGCGCGGCACGGTCTGCTTGACGAGCTGGACGAGGTCCGCGTGGACGTCCTCGAAGGAGGCGTGGCGTTCCGCGGGCGACCGGGCGAGGCTCAACCCCAGGACGCGCTCGAACCCGGGGGTGAACGCCGTCCGGGGCAGGCAGGCGAGGTCGGGCTCCCCGCGCGTGAGGCCGCGGATGATGTCGGTCGTGCTGTCTCCCGGAAAGGCCTTCCGATACGAGATGAGCTCGTAGACGATCGCACCCACCGAGAACACGTCGGCCCTCCGGTCGGGCCGCCGCCCGGCCAGGGTTTCCGGGGCGCGGTAGTGGAGGCCCTCCTCCGCCGGGCCCGGCCCCTGCCGCTCGAGGGCCTTGAGGTGCCACGAGCCGAAGTCCACCACCTTGACCTCACCGGCGGGCGACACGCGGACGTCGGCCGGCTTCAGGTCGAGGTGGAAGACGCCTTCCCGGTGGGCGTGGGCGAGGCCCTCGCACAGCTGCCGCCACACGTCGAGGACGCGCTCGACCGGCATGGGCGCGTGGCTGCGCAGGACCTGGGCGAGACTCACGCCCGGGACGAACTCCGTGGCCACCCAGGGATGCCCCTCGTGGTCCCCCACGCCCAGCACCGCCGCGATGTTCGGGTGGCCGAGGGCGCCGGCGGCCTGCGCGTCGCGCCGGAGCCGGCCGATGGCGGCGGTGGCCTCCTTCGGGGCGGAGGTGAAGAGCTTCACCGCGGCGGTCCGGTCGCGCTCCGCGTCGAAGGCCACGTAGACGACTCCCCCCGCCCCGTGCCCCAGCTCCCCGCGAACCTCGAACGGCCCGAACGACCTGGCCTTTTCCACCCGCTCTCCCGGAGGCCGATTCTATGCTCCGCGCGAAGCACCGGTCCACACGGGCGCGTGCTATCGTGGCGGGTCCCCCCATGGTGATCGGCATCGGCCTCGACCTCGTGGAGACGGCGCGCGTCGGGCGCGCGCTCGAGCGGCACGGAGAGCGCTTCGTCCGCAAGCTGATGGACCCGGAGGAGGCCGCCGGCCTTCCCGGGGGCGGCCCGGAGCGCGTGCGCGCCCTGGCGCTCGCGATCGCGGGCAAGGAGGCGGCCAGCAAGGCGCTCGGGACGGGCTGGAGCCGCGGCGTGCGGTGGCGCGACGTCGTCGTCTCCGCCGGGCCCGAGGCCGCGATCCGGCTCGATGGCCGCGCCGCCGAGGTGGCGCGGGAGCTGGGCTCGAGCGGCCGCTGCCGCGTGCGGCTCGAGGTGCGGGGGCCGCTCGCGCTCGGAGAGCTCTGGCTGCTCTCGTGACCGCCCCTTCTCCCTTGACCGCCGCCTCCGCCCGCCGCAACCAGCTCGTGACCGTGGCGATGGTCTTTGCCGTGTTCACGGGCTTCGCCTTCGTCCTGCCCTTCCTTCCCCTCTTCGTGCGCGAGCTGGGGGTCGAGGAGCCGGAGCGGGCGGCCCTCTGGGCCGGCGTCCTCATCGGCGTCGCCCCGCTTTTCGCCGGCCTCCTCGCGCCCGTTTGGGGCCGCCTCGCCGACCGCTACGGGCACAAGAGCATCGCCGCGAAGGCCCTCGTGTCCTACGTCGTCATCCTGGCCCTCTCCGCCGCCGTGACGCGCGTCGAGCAGCTCCTCGCCCTGCGGATCGGGATCGGCCTCGTCGGCGGGATCGGTCCCCTCGGGCTGGCCATGGCCACCGCCCAGGCGCCGCGCGAGGAGACCGGCCGCGCCGTGGGCCTCATCCAGGCCGCGCAGATCCTTTCCGGCGCGATCGGCCCGTTCGCGGGGGGGATCCTGGCCGACGCGATCGGCATCCGGCGCACGTTCCTCGTCACCGCCGCGCTCTGCGCCGTGGCGCTCGTCCTCGTCCTCGCCTTCTACGAGGAACGCGGGCCCGCGGAGAGGAAGGCGGCCGGCCCGGGCTCGGGCTTCCGTGCCGTCGTCGCCCTTCCCGGCGTCGTCGCGCTGCTCGTCGTCCTCTTCCTCGTGAACTTCATCGGCCGGTCCTTCACGCCGATCCTGCCCATGCACCTGCAGTCCCTCGGTGTTCCCTCCTGGCGCCTCGCCTCGGCCACGGGCGTCCTCATCTCCGTGTACTCGGCGGCCGCGGCCACGTCGGCGTGGTACCTGGGCCGGCTCAGCCGCACGCGGTCGCCTCTGGGACTCCTCCTCCTCACCCTCGTGGGCGGCGCCGCCGCGGTGGCTCCCATGGCTCTCGTGCCGAGCTTCGAGCTGATCCTTTTCCTCGCCGTGCTGCTGGGTCTCGTCTCCGGCGGCTCGCTCACCCTCTGCTACACCATCGGGGGGCTGATGGTGCCCGCGACCGTGCGCACGACGGCCTTCGGCTTCTTCTCGGGCGCCGCCCTCTTCGGCGGCGCGCTGTCGCCCACGGTCGCCGGCCTCGTGGCCCACGCCTCGCTGCGCGGGATCTACTGGGTGGACGCGGCGCTCTACGTCGTCCTGGCCCTGGCTCTCGCCCGCGGGCGCGCCCTGCGGCCCACCTCCCCGGCGGCCGCGGCTTGAGCTAGAGTTCTCGTCATGAGGGTCTGCCACCACTGTGGCCGCGAGCTCCAGCTCTTCTCCGCGAAGGTGGAGCGCACCGCCGGCTGCCCCTACTGCCACTCCGACCTGAAGTGCTGCCTCAACTGCCGCCTCCACGACCCCGGGGCCAACAACCAGTGCCGCGAGCCCCAGGCCGAGTGGCAGACGGACAAGGACAAGGCGAACTTCTGCGAGTTCTTCGAGTTCCGCGAGGTCTCGCTCCTCACCCAGCCGGGCCTCGGCGGAGCGCAGTCGGAGACGCGGAGCGCCCGCGCCGCATTCGACACGCTCTTCGGGAAGAAGAAGTAGACGGGGCTCGGCGGGAGGCAGTGTGGCGACGAAGCCGGAGACGGCCGGTCGCTGGCGGGTGGGCGACGGGGAGGAGGCGCGCCTGACGCCGGGCGCCTCGGCGGCGGCCGAGGTCTGGAGCCGGGGCTTCCTGCCCCTGCGGGTGCGGTCGGAGGGCTCCTACCGCCTGCGGCCGGCCTTCCCCGGCACCGCGGTCGTGCTCGGCGACGGTACCTACGAGGTCCTCTCCGAAACAGAGCTGCCCGAGGATGGCCTCGTCGTCTACCGCCTGCGCCCCTGGCCCGAGGGCGAGGTGATCCGCGACCGGGTGGTGTACGGCCCCGCCTTCGTGCGCGCGGCCGAGGCCGAGCGGGTCCGCGCGCGGGTTCGCGCGAGGGCGCGGCCGTGGCGCTTCCTGCTCTACCCGGTCGTCGGCCTCCTGCCCGAAGAGACGCAGGAACGCCTCTGCGACCGCCTCGGGCTCTACGCGGTGACCGCCACGCTCGTCTCGGGGCTCGCCGAGAGCCTCCTCACGCTCCTCGTCCTGCTGCTCTTCGCGCGGGCGAGCGAAGAAGGGCGGGCCATCCTGCTGCTCACGGCCCTCCCCGGCCTCGTCCTGCTCGTGCTGCCCGGCCTCGGGCGCGCTTTCGGCGCGGTGTTCCTGCGCGAGACCGGCGGGTCGGCGCCGGTCCTCTTCGCCTTCGAGACGCTGCGGGCGCTCGGCGCGCTGCGGGAGCGCCGCGACCGGAGCTTCGTGCCGCTCACGCGATCGGCTTTCTGGGAGCGGCTGGGCCGTCCGGACACGGTGGAGGCGGCGGGCGACAGCACGCTCGTCTTCCTGGGGCTTCTGCCGCACCTGACCTGGGGCGGCTCGACGCGGCTCTCGGTCGGCCGCGACTTCTGGGGCGTCGTGCCCGAGCCGCCGGTGCTCGAACGCGGCCGGCTCGTCTACGCGTATCGCCTCGAGCCGCTCGGCGACGCGCCCGCGACCGGCGAGCCGGCGCCCTCGCCGCCACCCGCCACCGCCTACGCGGAGGAGGTGCTGGGCCGGGTGCGGCGGGAATGGAACTGGCTCAACGAGGGCTTCGCGTGGCTCACCTGCATGCTCTCGGCCGACGTGCAGGCGCGCGCCTTCGACCACCGGGGTGGGCCGTCGGCGGCGCGGCGGCCGACGATGGTCACCGCGGTGACGTGCGGACTCCTCGGCCTCTACCTGCTGAGCTTCCTGCCGGGGCCGGCCGCCGATCCGCTCGCCCCCTTTGTGGACGGCCTGGCCGTCGCGCTCCTCGCCGACGCGGTGCGCCGCGTCCGGGCGACGCGCCAGGGCCAGTATGCGCCGAGCCTCTTCCGCTTCGCACTCCCCTCGGACTCGCTCCGCCCCGAGCGGATCGCCTTCCACGCCCACCGCGACGCCGAGCGCGAGGTTCTGGCCGCTCTGGCCCGAATCGCCGGTTGAGTCGCGCCGGTATCGAGCTTGACTGGCCGACAGGCTTTGCACTACCGTGTAGTGCATGGCTCGGAAGACCGAGGTTTACTCCTGGCGCGTTTCACGGGCCTTGAAGGTGAGCCTCGAGGAGGTCGCGCGCGCCGAGCGACGGACGGTCGCGCAGCTCCTCGACGAGATCGTGGCGGGACACCTCCAGGCCGTGGCCCGGAGCGGCCGCGGAGAGGCGGAGCGGCAGCGGCGCCTCCACGCTCAGGGGGCACGGTTCGCCGGGCGCCTCTCCTGGCGCGATCCGGATCGCGCCGCGCGGGCGCGCGAGCTCGTCCGGGCTCGCCTGGTGCGAGCGTCCCGTGCTCGCTAGAGCGCTCGCCGATACGGGTGCGCTGCTGGCATACCTCGACCGCGCCGACCGCTGGCACGATCCGTGTCGGAGCGCTTTCTCCGCGTTTCGGCTGCCGCTCGTCACGTCCACGGCCGTCCTGACCGAGCTGTTCCACCTCGTGGGCGACGGCAGGCACGAGGTGCAGGTCGCCTGGGAGTTCGTTCGTTCGGGCGTCCTGACCGTCGCCACGCTCTCGGATCGGGATCTGCCGGACCTCGAGACCCTCATGCGCCGGTACCACGATCGGCCGATGGACTTCGCGGACGCGACCCTCGTCCACCTTGCGGAGCGCGAGTCACTCTCCACGGTCTTCACCGTCGATCACGACGACTTCGAGACCTACCGGATCGGCGCGCGCAAGCGCTTCCGCGTTCTGCCGCCCAGATAGAGGGGCGCACCCGTCCGAGCGCATCGCCTTCCAGGCCCACCCGCGACGCAGAGCGCGAGGCGCTGGCCGCTCACGGCCGAATCGCCGGTTGACCGTGCCCGTCACCGTTGGTCAGACCTGACGCCCGGGTGATTCGGGACCTTGGATTCGCTCCGATCCGCTGGATCCAGATCCAGGTGCCGGGGCTACGCCGGCCCATGCAACACAGTGACTTGGGGCGTTCCGTGGATGCTTCTCTGCCGGCACGGGCATTGCACGTTTTGTGAGATCGGATCCGTCCGGTCCCAAGAAATGACCACCCTTCTGCCGCCGCAACCAGTCGCGCGAAGGCTGCGGCGGTGCGGTGGTTCTGAATGACCTTCCCCAAGGAGGTAGACATGACTTCACTCAAGCGCGCGTGCGGGCTGCTGCTCGCCC
>JBGPQQ010000120.1:0-8205 GCA_041489115.1 Vicinamibacteria bacterium
GCCCCCGCCGCGCGCTTCGCGGCGAGGCGCTCGGCGAGGCGGTTCGGGCGAAGGTCCCAGCGGGTGCGCTCGGAGAACATGGCCGCGGCATCGTAATGCAGCCGGGGCCCGTTTGACTCGGGCGGCAGCGCCCCCTTAGCCTTTGCCCTGGACCCATGAACGCGACCCGCGCCGCCGTCCTCCTCCTCGTCCTGCTGCCCGTCGCGTGCTCGCGCGGGCCCGCCAAAGCACCCTCGCCGTCGCCGGCGGCCGCCGACCGGCCGCTGCCCAGCCCCGTGCCCGACGTGGTCGCGAGGGTGAACGGGCAGCCGATCCGCATCCACCAGATCCTGCCGCTGGCGAAGGCGGAGCTCGACCGGGTCTCGGTCGCGGACCGCGAGCGGAAGAAGCCCGAGGTGCTCCGGCACGCGCTGCAGCAGTACGTGGATCGCGAGCTGCTCGTGCAGGAGGCGCTCGCCCGGGGTGTCGAGGCCGACTCGCGCCAGGTGGACTGGGCGTACGACCAGATGCGGCGCGAGCACGCCGACGAGGCGGCCTGGGAGGAGTTCCTGGCCGGTCAGGGCATGGACCCGCAGTCCTTCCGGGCGGAGCTCCGCGCGCAGCACACGGTGGCCGCCCTCCTCGATCAGGAGGTGCGCGAGGCGGAGAAGGGCGACGGGGGGACGCGCCAGCGCACGCGCGGGGAGATCGAGGCAGCGCTCCTCGCCCGGCTGCGCGCCAGGGCGCGGATCGAGCTCCTCCTTTGACCCCGGGGAGCGACGCGCCCGCCGTCGCGGTGCGCGATCTCCGCAAGAGCTACGGCACGCTCGAGGCGGTGCGGGGAATCTCGCTCGCGATCGGCGCCGGGGAGTGCTTCGGCCTCCTCGGCCCGAACGGCGCGGGCAAGACCACCACGGTCGAGATCCTCGAGGGCCTCCTGCGGCCGACGTCGGGGGAGGCGGAGGTGCTCGGCCGCCGCTGGGGCCGGGACGACCGGGAGATCCGGGAGCGGCTCGGGGTCTGCCTGCAGCAGACCGTGCTCGCCGAGAAGCTCGAGGTGGGGGAGACGGTGGCGCTCTTCCGCGCGTTCTACCGGAGCGGGCGCGACCCCCGCGACGTCATCCGGGACGTGGGGCTGCAGGACAAGACGCGGGCGCGGGTGGGGACGCTCTCGGGCGGGCAGAAGCAGCGCCTTGCGGTGGCGTGCGCCCTCGTGGGCGACCCGGAGCTCCTCTTCCTCGACGAGCCCACGACCGGCCTCGACCCGCAGTCGCGCCGGCAGGTGTGGGACATCGTCGACGGCTTCAAGAAGCGGGGGCGCACCGTGGTGCTGACCACGCACTACATGGACGAGGCGGAGAAGCTCTGCGACCGGATCGCGGTCCTGGACCACGGGCGGATCATCGCGGAGGGCACGCCGCGCGAGCTCATCCGCTCGCTGGGCGGCGATCACGTGATCGAGATCGCGGTCGAGGAGGGCGGGCCGGGAGAGCTGCGCCCCGAGGACCTCTCCGATCTGCCTTCCGTCCGCGCGGTGCACGCCGAGGCCGGCCACCTCGTCCTCACCGTGACCGAGCCGCACGTCGCGATCACGCCCCTCCTCGAGCGGGTGGCGTCCGGCGGCTTCCGGCTCTCGAGCCTCGCCACCCGCCACGCGAGCCTCGAGGACGTGTTCGTCTCGCTCACCGGGAGGCACCTGCGCGATGAGTGACCGCACCCGCGCGCGGGCCTTCCTCGCCCTGTGCCTCGCGCGCTTCCGGGAGTCCTACCGCGAGCCGGAGGTGCTCTTCTGGGCGTTCGTGTTCCCCGTCCTGCTCTCGGGCGCTCTCGCGGTGGCCTTCCGGGACCGGCCGCCGGAGCCCTCCCGCGCGGTGGTCCTGCGGGGGCCGGGGGCCGAGCGGCTCCTCTCTGCCCTGCGGGGAGCGCCGCTCGTCGTGGTCGAGGAGGCGGGGGCGGAGGAGGCCACGCGCTCTCTCCGCATGGGGAGGGCGGACGTGGTGGTGTCGGTCGGAGCGGATCCCGCGACCCCGGTCGAGTACCGGCTCGACCTCTCGCGGCCCGAGGCCGGCATCGCGCGGGCGCGCGTGGACGACGCCCTGCAGCGCGCGGCGGGCCGCGCGGACCCCGTGCGGAGCCGCGAGGTCGCGGTCCGCGAGCCGGGCGGGCGCTACGTGGACTTCCTCGTGCCCGGGCTCATCGGCATGAACCTCATGAGCGCGGGAATGTGGGGCGTGGGCTACGCCCTCGTGGATATGCGGATCAAGAAGCTGCTGAAGCGCCTGCTCGCGACGCCCATGCGGGCCGCCGACTTCATGCTGGCGCTGATGACGACGCGCGTGGTGTCCACGTTCGCCGAGGTCGGGGCGCTCCTCGGATTCGCCTGGCTGGCGCTGGGGGTCCCCGTCCGCGGCTCGCTCGCCGCGGTGATGGCGGTGGCCCTCCTCGGGGCGATGTGCTTCGCCGGCCTCGGACTCGCCGTGGCCTCCCGCGCCCGGAAGATCGAGACGGTGAGCGGCCTCATGAACCTCGTCATGATGCCGATGTTCGTGGCCTCGGGCGTCTTCTTCTCGGTAGAGCGCTTCCCGGAGGCCGTCCAGCCGGTGCTGCGCGCGCTGCCGCTGACGGCGCTCAACGACGCGCTACGAGCGGTGACGCTCGAGGGGGCCGACGTCGCTTCCCAGTGGCCGCGGCTCCTGCTGCTCGCGGCCTGGGGCGGGGTGAGCTTCGCGCTGGGCCTGCGGCTCTTTCGCTGGAGCTGAGCCGGCTCGCCCCCGAAAGCCCACGCGGCCGTACGCGGGGGCTACCGCCTCACGGGCTTCGCGGGGGCGGAGTCGGCCGGCAGGTCCCCGGCGGCGAGAACCCGGTTGCGCCCGCCTTCCTTCGCCGCGTAGAGCGCGCGGTCGGCGAGGTCCATGAGGTCCTCGGGCCGGATCGCGGGGCGAGGGACGATCGAGGCGACGCCCAGGCTCACCGTCAGGTGGGCCGCCACGTCGCTCGCGCGGTGCTCGACGCCCAGTCCCTCCACCCGCGCCCGCATCCGCTCGGCCAGCATGCGCGCCCCCTCGAGACCGGTGTCCACGAGGAGAGCGATGAACTCCTCTCCTCCGTAGCGGGCCACGAGGTCGGCGGGGCGGTTCAGGGTCTCCTCCATCGCCTGGGCCACCCGCACGAGGCACTCGTCGCCGGCCTGGTGGCCGTAGGTGTCGTTGAAGCGCTTGAAGTAGTCGATGTCGCAGAAGACGAGCGAGAGGGGCGACTCGTCGCGGCCGGACCGGCGCCACTCCTGGCGCAGCACGGCGTCGAAGCGGCGGCGGTTGGCGATCTGGGTGAGGGTGTCGAGGGCGGAGATCCGCTCGAGCTCGCGGTTCCGGTGCTCCAGCTGCCGCCGCGTCTCGGTGAGCTCGCGGTTCTTCCTGTCCATCTCCTCGGCCTGGGCCAGCAGCTTCAGGTTGGCCGAGACGAGGCTGTCGAGGTCGCGGCGGGAGCGCTCCGAGAAGACCCGCAGGAGGGCCATGAGGGCGGCGGGGTTGCCGGAGAGGTGCTCGCGGAAAGCGGCCTCGGGGATCTCCAGGACCAGGGTGTCGTCGAGGGCGCGGAGTGTCGCCGCGCGCTCGCGGCGCTCGATGAGGGCCATCTCGCCCACGCAGTCGCCGGGGTGGCCCAGCGCCACCTGCTTGCCGGCCTTGGAGACCACGAGGTTCCCGGCGAGGACGACGAACATGGCGCTCCCGTCCTCGCCCTCGTGGCAGAGGGCCTGGCCGGGCGCGAGCGCCACCTCGCGGCAGGCGCCGAGCAGGCGCTCGAGATCCGCCTCCGGGAGCGAGGCGAGGAGCCCCGTGCGGCGCAGGACCACGAGCTTGTCGGCGCGTTCCACGGGTCGCCTCAGGTCTCCGCCAGCCGCTCGAGGGCCGCCCCGTCCTTGACGAGGAACCCGTCGCGCTCGGTGGCGACGATGCCCTCCTTGCCCCAGCGGCTCATGATGCGGATGCAGGTCTCGATGGTGGTGCCGGTGAGGTCGGCCAGCTCCTGCCGGCTGAGGGGCATCGGGACGAACCGGCCGCCGTCCTGGGCCCGCCCCATGCGGTGGGCGAGCTTGAGGAAGAGGTGCGCGAAGCGCGTCTCGACCCGGCCGCCCGCGACCTCGGGGATGCGCCGCGTCAGCTCCACGATGCGCTGGGCCATGCCGGTCAGGAAGCCGCGCACGAACGACGGGTGGCCCTCGAAGAGGGCGAAGAACTCGTTCCGGCGGACGAGGATGCACTCGGCGCGCTCGATCGCGACCGCGGAGGCGGGGTAGGGCTTGCCCTCGTAGGCCACGACGGCGCCCACCGGGTCGCCGGGGCCGAAGATCTCCAGGATGATCTCCTTGCCCGAGGGGATCGTCTTCACGACCTTGACCCGCCCGCTCGCGATCGTGACCAGGAAGCCGGGCGGGTCGCCCTCGGCGAAGATCGTCTCGCCCTTCTCGTAGGACTTCGCGAGGGACACCGTGGCGAGCCTCTTCTGGTCCTCGGCGGAGAGGTTGCGGAAGAGCGTGCTGCTCCGGAGCAGCTCCTCGACGGACGCCATCGCCCCCCAATGATAGCCTACCGGGCCACTCGCGGCGGCCGCCGGGGCCGGGCGGAGCTCAGGCGGTTCGCTTGATCTCGACGCGGAAGACCTCGGGGCCCTCCTCGATCGGCGTCCAGCCGAAGGCGCCCGGCCTGTGCTTCTCGAAGTGCCTCCGAAGGCCGTTGGGCATGTGGTCGTTCACCACCACGAGGCTCTCCCCGCGGGCGAGCCGGTCGAAGGCGGCGAGCACGAGCGCCTTGCGGTCGGCGCAGGCGCCCAGGCGTCGGATGTCCACCGTCGAGATCGGGGTAGCGGTCGAGCTCATCGGGCCTCCTCGGCGCGGCGACCGGCCGCGCCCTCGGATGCGAGACTACCGCGCCCGGGTGGCGGGCGGGATGACGGCCGTCATGCCCGGGCTTCGGTCGTCGCGCCGACCGGGCGCCCGGCCGCGACGCGGCGTCCCCAAGCATCGAGGCTCCGCAGGCTGTGGACCGACTCGGCCCCCGGACGAGAGGCCGGGGCGCCGTCTCCGCCGGCCACGAGGAGGACGCGCCTCGGCAGGGCCTCCCGCAGCTTTCGGAGCGCGGCGGCGCTCGCCGCCCCCTTCGTGGCCGAAGAGACGCTGATCGCCACCGCGCGGGCGCCGAGGTCGCGGGCGGGCGAGGCGATCTGGGGGATCGGCACCTCGGTCCCGAGGTAGAGGACGCGGCAACCCGTGGCGGCGAGGACGAGCGCCGACATCTGCAGGCCGAGGCCGTGGGCCTCGCCGGGGAGCGTCGCGAAGACGACGAGCGGACCGGTGGCCCTCTCCTCGAGCGGCAGGCGCAGCGAGCGCAGAAGGTCGCCGACGCGCTCCGAGAGGAAGTGCTCGTGCCGGATCTCGAGGTCGTTCTGCTCCCAGCCCTCGCCGACGGCGCGGATGAGCGGGGCGAGGCGCGCTTCGAGGAACTCGACCGGGCCCATCCTCGCCCAGTCCGCCAGGAACAGCCGGGTGAGGCGCTCGCCGTCGAAGGCCCTCACGAAGCGCAGCAGCGCCGGCACGTCCTCCGCCGGCGGGAGCGACGCCGCGGCGGCCGAGGCCGGGGCCGTCACGGCCTCCGCGCTCGTCTCGAGCAGCCGGTCGAGCGCCTCCTCCGACGCGCCCACGACCTGTCCCGCGCGGTGGCCGAGGCTCAGCGCCTGGGCGATCCGCCGCAGGCGCGGCACCGTGGAGACGGGGTAGACGCGATGGCCGGAGGGCTTGCGCTCCGGTACGGGGAAGCCGTAGCGGCTCTCCCAGGTGCGGAGCGTCTCGACGGCGATGCCCGTCGCCCGCGCGAGCGCGCCGATCGACAGCCGCGCGCCGTCGCCTTCTTCCCGGTGCTTCGCCGGCATCACGCGCCCGACCCCCTGCAATCATTCTACCACAAGCTTCGCCAAAACCTCGCCACAACATCCCGCCGCTTCACGTCCCTCTGTCGGGCTGTGGTCGGCCGGCCCCACGCTCCCGCGCGGGCGGATCTGTCCCTGCTCAGCGTCGAGTTTGCGCTCGACGCCGGCCTGTGCTGTCCTTGTGAGCCCCGAGAGGAAGCGATTCGGGTCTGGTGACCTGCGCGGCCTTCAAAGCCGTCCGGCTCCGGGCTGACCCCCGGAGCGGTGGGTTCGATTCCCACCCGCTTCCGCCAGTGTCTCGTGAACCGCGCCCCAGGGTCACGAGGGGATCGTGAGTCCGCCGCAGTTGCGCGATCGTCGGCGGGCTACGGGTGCAGGAAGCCCTCCCGCGCGGCCACGCCGATCGCCGGTTGGTCGGTGAAGCAGCCGTCGACCCCGGCCTTCAGGAAGAGCGTGGCCTCGGCGGCCATGTCGCCGCGAGGATCGCCGGGAGGGATGTCTTCACACGGCAAGAGTAGACTGAACGCGCGGGAGGGAGAAGCGGCCTGGTGCTCGCCCAGTCACAGGAACGTCGCGGCCGGGCGTTTCTCGCCCTGGTCCTGGGTGTCCTCGCGGGCGCCGCCGCCACCGGATGCCGCGAGGCTCCGCCCGAGCGCGTCCTCGACCTGGAAACCCACCTGACCCGGCAGATCGCCGACCTCCGCACCCTGGTGGAACGGGCGGAGAGGGGTCGTCTCGTCCCGACCGACGGCCTCATCGTCGCCGTTCGGGAGGAAGTGTTCCGGAAGATGGCAGAGGCCACCCTGCCGCGCGAGCAGGTCGTCCAGGGCCGTTTCCGCGTGCGCCTCGAGCGGGTGGACGTGCGGTTCCGCGACGGGCACGGAGCCGTCCAGCTCGAGGGGCGCGTGGCGTGGGCGGACGACGCCGATCTCTTCCGTGCCGACGTCTTCGTGGACATCACCGTGTTCGGGCGCGTCGACGCCGTGGCCGTCGATCCGGGAGAGGGCACGCTCACCGCCGAGATGGTGCCAATCGGCTTCGAGATCCGGCGCCTCTCGATCGGCGAGCAGCAGTCCACGGTTCGCCAGCTCGCGGAGGCACTGGCCCGGGCGCTTCCGGAAGGCCTCTCCGCCCTCCGCTCCACGCTGACGATCCCGGTCGCCTTCGAGCACCGGCTCCGGCTGAGCGGGCTCGAGGCGGGCCCGGTGCGGCTGCGCGAGGCCTCGCTTCCGTTGAAACTGGTGGTGCAGGATGCCAGTGCCCACGGGGGGCGGCTGTGGGTGTCGGTGAGAGTCGGAACGGCGCCCGCGGGGGCCGGAGGGGAGCGTTGACCCGCGCCGCGTCCCGAAAGCGGCGGCTCCGCCGGCGACTTCTGGCCCTCCTGGTGCTGGGGGCCGCGGCGGCAGGGGGCATGCGGCTCTGGCTGGAGGTGCGAGCCCGACAGAAGCAGGAGCGAATCGCTTCTCTGGAGATGACGCGGGACGGCCTGCGCGAGCGGCTCGCCGCGCTGAGCGCGAACGACCCCGTCGTGACGTCCGCCCCCGACGCGGACGTGCTGATCGGGGTCCCGGAGGGAGTCGCCACCGACCTGCTGGGCCGCGTGACGACCAGCCTCGTGCGGCAGGTCGTGGTCGAGTTGCGGGATCTCGACGTCCACAAGGCGGGACTGGTCCGGCTGAAGACCTTGCTCGGTCGGACGACTCCCGGCGCCTACGACCTGGACGTCCGGATCCACGAGGTGAGCGGCGTTCTCGAGCCCGGACCGCCGAAGGTGGACCTCCGGGGCGGGCGCCTCGCCGTCGCGCTCCCCGTCCGGGTGGCCCGGGGGCAGGGACGCGCCACGCTCCGGTTCCGCTGGGACTCTCGCGGGATCTCGGGCGCCGTCTGCGGCGACTTCCGGGCGCGCATCCCGGTGACGGGCCGGGTCGTCCCCCGCACCTACCCGGTGAGCGGGAGCTTCGCGCTTGAGCTCGTGGACGGGACGCTCGAGGCCCTGCCTTCCTTCCCGGATCTCGCGGTCAACCTCCAGGTGGAGCCGTCCCCCGAGACGTGGAAGGCGCTGGACCGCGTCCTGGGTCAGCGGAGCCTGCAGTGCCGTGCCGCCCTGAAGCTCTTCGACGTCAAGGCCCTCGTGCAACGGATGCTCGACCGAGGCTTCACCGTGCCGATCCCTCCGACGATCTTCAAGCCGCTTCGTCTGCCGGTCGGCCTCCGGAGGGACGTGAGGCTCGGCGGGCGCACGCACCACCTGCAGATGACGCCGCGCGAGCTCTCCTTGGCGCCCAGGCTCGTTTGGCTGAGCGC
>JBGPQQ010000121.1:0-8182 GCA_041489115.1 Vicinamibacteria bacterium
CCTGGCCGCCCGACCTCCCGTTCCCGCCCGATTTCGACGAGGCGGCGCGGGAGCGCCTCGGTCGTCGGCTCGACCACTACGCCTGCCGGCTCTTGCTGCGCGGCGCCATCCAGCACGCGTCGGGCTTCCGCCCGTCCGAGGGCACTCGTTACATCGACAGCGTCACCGCCCGGTCGATGGCCGAGGAGCTGGTGGCGCTGGGGCTCGCCGAGCCAAAAGGACGCGCCCGCTACCGCCTCCTCCACCCGCCGCGGAGCTTCGGCGGGACGCTCGAGTGGTATCTGGGCCGCGAGCTCGCCGCGCGGCTCGGCTTCGACACCGTGACCGGTCTCCGGTTCGGCGCACCGGGCGTCGGGGGCGACCTCGACGTGGTGGCGGCCGCCGAGGGCCGGCTGCTCTATGTCGAGGCGAAGTCCTCGCCCCCGCGGCAGCTGTCGGAAGAAGAGGTCGCGGCCTTCTTCGACCGCCTGGAAGCGCTGCGGCCCGACCTCGCCCTCTTCGTCGTGGACACGGCGCTGCGCCTGGGCGACAAGGTCGTGCCGATGCTGGCCGGCGAGCTGGCGCGGCGAGCGGGACGACCCGCCGCGCCCCGCCGCCTCGTGCGGGAGGTCTGGGCCCTCACGCCGCACCTCTTCGCGGTCGGGGCCAAGGGCCACCTCAACGCGAACGTGGCCTCGGCGGTGGCCGAGGGCCTGCGCGCGCTCTCCCCCGGGCTCCTCGACTGAGGAACCAGACAGTCGCTTGTCCGGTTTGGTAAGACGGCGTATCTTATTGGGCATGGCCAGCGACATGACGAGGCTCAGCTCGCGGGGGCAGGTGGTGATCCCGGCGGCGATCCGTCGCCGCCTTCGCCTCACCACGGGAGAGCCGCTGCTCGTCGAGACCGGCCCACCCGGCGAGCGGATGATCATTCTGCGCGGACAGAGCCGGGACGAGGTCCGGGAACGCCTGGCTCGTGCCTACTCCTGGTTCGAGCGGACCGGGCGCGACCTTGTGGAGGAGCTGCATGAGAGCCGGCGTCAGGAGAGGAAGCGCGAGCGGAACGGCCGGCGTTCTTGACGCCGGTGTCGTGCTCGCCCGCCTCGATCCCTCCCGTCGCGGTCATCGCCGGGCGATCGCCCTCCTCGATCCCGGTGCGTCAAGGCGGGCCGTGTTGTACATCTCCGCGGTGAATCTGGCGGAGGCCCTGCAGCACAGCCGCGCCTACAGCCGCGACACCGGCGTCGATATCGTCGCCCTTCTCGAGTCGTTCGCCGTGTCCGTGCACGCCCCGGACTTCGAAGTGGCTCGTCGCGTGGCCGCTCTCGCGACGTGGCCCGGGGTGTCCCTGGCCGACCGGTTCGCCGCCGCCACAGCCGAGCGCCTTCGGGCGAGGCTCTACACCACGGACGGGGTTCTCGCCGCGGCCGCCCGCCGGCACGGCCTCGCCTGCACTCTCCTGTAGACTCGGACGGTCCGTTCCGAGGAGATCAGCCGATGAAGACCGCTTTCCTGCCGAGCCGTCGCGCCGTCCTCCGCGCTATGAGCGGCGCGGGGCTCCTGCTGCTGGCGGCCGGCCTCGCTCACGCCGCCGCCCCCCCGACGCCGACGGGTCCGACTGCCGCGATCGACGCCCTCCTGAAGGGTTCCTTCCCGGCCGACCGGCCGGGCGCCGCCGTCATCGTGACGAAGGACGGCCGGACTCTCTTCGAGAAGGCCTACGGGATGGCGGACCTGGAGCTGCGGGTCCCGCTCCAGCCGGACATGGTCTTGCGGCTCGGCTCGATCACGAAGCAGTTCACCGCCGCCGCGATCCTGATGCTGGCGGAGGACGGGAAGCTCTCGCTGCAGGACCCGATCGAGAAGCACCTCCCGGGCTATCCCACCCAGGGGCACACGATCACGATCGAGCACCTGCTGACGCACACCTCCGGGATCCAGAGCTACACCGACATGCCGGGCTGGATGACGAGCCGGATCCTGAGCCCGATGACGGTCCAGGAGCTGATCGACGGCTTCAAGAAGGAGCCGATGCAGTTCGCCCCTGGGGAGAGGTACGCCTACAACAACTCGGGCTACATCCTGCTCGGCGCGATTGTCGAAAAGGCGTCCGGGAAGACGTACGAGGCGTTCGTCACGGAGCGGATCTTCCAGCCGCTCGGCATGACGGCGTCGTACTACGGGGGCACGGAGCGGATCATCCCGAAGCGGGCGCCGGGCTACACCCAGGAGGGGGACCAGCCGAGGAACGCCGGGTACCTGAGCATGACCCAGCCGTACGCGGCGGGCTCGCTCGTCTCGACGGTTGCGGACCTCGCCCGGTGGGACGCTTCTCTCTACACCGAGAGGCTCCTCAAGACGGCCTCGCTCGAGCGGGCGTGGACGCCGTACGTGCTGAAGAGCGGCAAGCCGACCGGCTACGGCTACGGCTGGGGCATCTCGAAGCTGCGCGGCCGGCGCGCGATCGACCACGGCGGCGGCATCTTCGGCTTCTCCACGTTCGCGGTGCGGCTGCCGGACGAGCGCGTCTACGTGGCGGTGCTCTGCAACAGCGATCGGCCCGCGGCCGATCCCGGCTACCTCGCGAAGAAGATCGCTGCCCTCGCCGTGGGAGACCCCTTCCCGGAGCCGGTCCCGATCACTCTCGAGGCGAAGGTCCTCGAGCGCTACGCCGGCGTCTACCGGATCGACGAGGGCTCGACGCGGACCGTGACGGTGGAGAACGGCCGGCTCTACACGCAGCGCAGCGGGGGGCAGCGGCGGGAGGTGCGGCCGAGCTCGGAAACCGAGTTCTTCTACGACAAGAGCCTCACCCGCATCCGCTTCGTGCTCGACGCGAGCGGGCGCGCCACCGAGATGCTGGTCTACCCCGAGGGCGCGGGCGCGGACGAGCCGGAGCGCACCCCGCGCATCGCCGATGCGCCGGCCGAGCGCACGGTGGCGAAGGTCGACCCCGCCGTGTACGACGCCTACGTCGGCGAGTACGAGCTCGCCCCCGGGTTCGTCCTCACCGTGACGCGCGAAGGGGACCGGCTGATGACGCAGGCCACGGGGCAGGAGAAGGTCGAGATCTTCCCGTCCTCGGAGACCGAGTTCTTCCTGAAGGTCGTGGACGCGCAGATCACGTTCGTCCGGGCCCCCGGCGGGACGGTGGACCAGCTGGTCCTGCACCAGGGCGGCCGGGACACGCCGGCGAAGAAGAGGAAGTGAAGCGGCGTCGAGACACCGTCCTCGCCCACCGCCACCACCTGCACCGAGGCGCCCGGCGCGCCCGGGATAGCGTGGGCCAGAGCCCAATAGCTCGCCTCCACCTCCCCCTCACCCGGCAGGACCTGGAGCGTAGGCTCGAGCTCGCTCTCCTGTACTACGTCTGCTTCCGGCCCCCCGAGGGGCTCGGCGGAGCCACCCCCGCCTCGGGACGGCGTTTGGCCCCCCGAAAACGCCTCCCGGTGCCCTTCAAACTGCCATTGCCCGCCTACCCAGGATGCGGCCTCCGGCATCAGCGGCTTGCGTTCATGACGATCGAGCGAGATCACTCGAGCGGGACCTTACCCCGCAGTCCTTCGACTCATGACCACCGAAGAGGGCTCCGGGGCAGGCGGCTCAGCGCGTCGGCTTGACGTGGATGATCGGATAGGGCCGGAACGGGTCATCCTGCGTGGCCAGCTCCTCGAATGCTTCGAGGAAGTCGCCGACGCGCATGCGTCGGTGGTGCTCCTTGGGCCACCAGATGAGCCCCGTGAAACGTCGCTCCTCGTCGAACCACTTCTCGGCGAGGTTCTTCATGTCCACGTCATTCGAGACCACGACGCGGCCTTGGGCGGCCGCACGCGCGAAATGGATTTCGTCGTCAGTGCCCTCGGGGCAAGCGTCGACCGCGCGAACGATATCCCACCCGCGGCGAAGCAGCCCGTCCACTACAGGCCCGTGGATGTTGGCGTCGGCGTACAGCCGAAAACGCCCCGCCACTACTCTCGCCGTCGACGACCGAGCAGCTCGGCCTTGCGTCGATCGAAGTCCGAGGCAGCCTCTTGCTCCCGGACGAAGTCCGCCTCGATCTCTTCTTCGTGGCCGTAGTAGTACGCCAGCGCCGCGTAGACCTGCTCCAGGGTGAGATCCTCATACTCCGCGAGGATCGCTTCCGGGTTCCGCCCCTCCTTGTGAAGCCACACGAGGTCCATCACCCGAATGCGGGTGTTCTCGATGCAGGCCTTGCCACCGCAGACCCCCGGGGTCTTTGTCACGTGGGAGTAGACCGTTCTTGCCGCCGTTGCCGTCATGGCTGTCCGTATTGTACCCGTCCTCGCGCCGCTCCCGCGGGTGGCTCTTCGGCACTATGCGCAGAAGGTCGTTCCCCCGCACCGGGGCCCCTTCGGCACCGGCCGGGCCGCCCAGCCGTCGGTCGAGACGTTGCGCGACCAGCAGCGCATTTGGTGGCCAGAGCGTCACCCGCACCTGCCACTCCGCCAGACCGACCAGCAGAAGCTGGATGAGCCCACGAGCCACGAGCCGCATGAGCCGCCGGCGGCTCGAATCCCGGAAGGTGAGCCGCACCCTCCGGTGAGGTCGATCGGATCCGCCGCAAAACCGCTTCAACGGCCCAGGCCGGCCTTGCCGCCGGTCCCCAGATGAATCGTTGTCGATCACGGACCCAGGGCCATCCCGGCCCACGATCACGTGCACGGCTCGCTCCGCGAGGCGGAATCACGGCCGGCCCCGCGACCCGAGGCCGGCCTCGGGTCGTCACGACGCAGATTGGGCGAGGGCCTATGCAAGGGCGGCATCCAGCTTGGTGAGGGCTTGCACCACGCGCAGGGCCAGCACCCGCGCGGCGCCGCAGGGCCCCTCCGGCGCAAGACGCCTCAGGCGTGGCACGTCGACGATGGCCGCCGTCTCCGTGGCGCTGCCACGCGCCATGGCGTAGTAGGTCCCCGCGGGCCGGAGGTGGCCTACGCCCACCCCCACGCTTCCGCGAAGGGAGGAGCCAAGGCCGAAGCCCTCGCGAAGCGAGGGTGCGCGCGCAAGCGCGCCGCCTTGACGCCTCCCGAAGCGGAAGCGACATTCCCCGCCCAGCCAGAACCGCCCGCCGCCCCCGAGAGCCCGCCGGCCGCTCGGACAGCAGCCGCGCCGCAGTTGCGGCCGGCAGGGGCTGGCCGACCCTCAGCGCGGCCTCCGCCCCGGCGGTGCCGTACCCACGGCCCGCCGTCTCTTTCGTGTCACGATCGCCGTTCTGGTTCGGCCAATTCGTGTTTTGGTTTCCGTGTTCCGTTGTCGACCCAACACTGAGATCACCTGCGAGGGCCGCGCAGCCTGGCCATCGCGGACCTCGTCAGGTGCATCTCATTGTTGGCCCGCTTCCACTTGAATGTGCGCCATCGAAAACCGCGCCAAGCGCTTCGCTACCTCCACGATCTTGTCCCTGGTAGCCGCGATCCGCTCGGTCGGCATCGGATGGATTCGGCGAATGAGACCCCCCTTCGCCTTGGCGGTCGCCTTCATCCGCGTAAAGACACCGAATGTCTTGGAGTCATGCCAAACCGAATGGAGGAGTCCGTTGCGCTCCGCCTGGACCTCGAACAGTTCTTTGACGAGAGCCGCGAACTCCACGGTGTCTTCGCCAGGGTCCCGGAGCTTGAACATGCTCGCGAAGGCATGAACCTTTCGATCGAACGACATCTCGGCCGTGAGCGCCTGGGCCATGAGGAAGCGTGCCTTCTCCTGGGTGCCGAGAAGGTGCCAGATGGCTGCCTCCAGAAAGAACTCGAGCATGCCGAACTCAACCACCACTTCGCCGAGGGTGTGAATCTCTGGTGCCGGACACGCATCAGGCCGTGATGGCATTGCCGCTCGTCCTCCTATTGTCGGGCCAACTTCACATAGGTGGATGGAGTCAATTGCTGGTCAGCCGCCCGGTGCGCCTCCGCTCGCGCTTGGGAACCACCCACCACTCGCGGGCATTATTGCCGTCATTCGGTCCGGCGGCAAGGCCTTCTGCCAGTGCGATTTGCCTGAATTCGACGGCGCCCGGACCCGGGAATTGGTACCGGCGTCAACTGCCGGGAAACCCGGGGATAGGCGGAAGGTGCCATTCCCAGGATTGGCGTCAACGTGGGCAGCAAACAGTCAACAGACGGCGTCTCCGAGGTCAATCTCCCCGACCTCGCCACGGCGTGTGGCCCCGCGAAAGCGCCTCCAGATGCCTTTCAAACTCCCATTGCCCGCCTACCGGTGCTGCAGGGCGAGGGCTCCCATGCCACGGGGCGCGCCCCGACGCTCGTCGGTGAGCTGGGCCTGGAGGCGCTCGTCCCGGGCCGGGCGGACACCGCGGTGGACCTCCGGGGCGCCTCGGCCCTCGCCCTGGGCGAGACCGCCCGCGCCTTTGGCCGAACGTGCGACCATCCCTAGGCTGATGAGCGCACCTCCCGAGGTCCTGCTGTTCACGATCGACGCCGGCGGCGGCCACCGGGCGGCGGCCCGCGCGCTCGTGGCGGCGGCCGAGGAGACGGCGGCGCCCTTCCGCTTCCGCGTCGAGAGCTTCCAGCAGACTCTCCTCCCCCTCGACCTGCTGAAGCGGGCGGCCGGGGTCTCGTTCGAGGACGCCTACAACCTGATCCTCCGGCGGCGCTGGAGCGCGCTCCTGGTGCCGCTCCTGCGCGTCATGCACGGGGCGATCCGCGCGCGGCGCCCCGCGATCGTGCGCACCCTGGCCGCGTGGCTGCGGCAGCAGCCGCGGCCGGCCGCCGTCGTGTCGGTGTTCCCGAACTTCAACGGCATCCTGCGCGACGCGATCCGCGAGGCGATCCCGGGCACGCCGCTGGTGGTGGTGCTCACCGACCTCGCCGACTTCCCGCCGCGCTTCTGGATCGAGCCGGGCCTGGACCGCGTGGTCGTGGGCACGGACGAGGCGCGCGACCAGGCGGTCGCCCTCGGAATCCCGCGGGAGAGAGTGTCGCGCGTCTCGGGGATGATCCTGCACCCGCGGTTCTACCGGGCGGGAGGGCCGTCGGTGCGCGGCCGGGTTCGCGGGGAGCTGGGTCTCCGAGAGGCCGACTTCGCGGTGACTCTCCTTTTCGGGGGCAAGGGCTCGCCCGAGATGGCGCCCCTCGCGGAACGGCTCCTCGGCACGGACCCCGCGTTCCGCGTCGTCGCGATCTGCGGCGACAACCCGGCCCTCTTCGGGCGGCTCGCCCCGCTCGAGGCGCGCACCGGGGGGCGTCTCGTGCGCCTCGGCTTCACCGACCGCGTGGCGGAGCTCCTCGCCGCGAGCGACGTCCTCGTCACCAAGCCGGGCCCCGGGTCGCTCTCCGAGGCCTTCCACCAGCGGGTGCCGGTGGTCGTGACGCGCAACGTCCACACGATCCCGCAGGAGCGCTTCAACACCGACTTAGTCCGCGACCGCGGGCTCGGCCTCGTCGTCGCCCACTGGCGGGAGATTCCCGGCGCCGCGCGGCGCCTCTTCCGGGACCCGGCGGAGCGCGCGGCGATCGGCGGGCGGCTCGCGGGGCTCCCCCCGAACCGCGCCGTCTACGAGGTGATCGACGTCGTCGCCACCGCTCAGGCGTGATCGCCTCGGGCGCCAGGACCGCCGACACGTGTCACACCGTCATCACATCAGCGACTGTCTCTCGGTGATATGATTAGGAAAGTTTATGGCTACCGCCAAGCTGCTCTACCGACGCCTCGACGCGCTCTTCGGCTCACTGAAGACGCGCCGCTCGCAGCCGAAGCTGCTCGAGAACTTCCTCGAGGACTGCTTCGCCAACCTGAAGGACGACTTGCGCCTGCGCGGGGGCCTGCTCTACGCCGAGCGCCGCGACAACTTCGCGCTCGTGAAGGCGGTCGGCGACACGGGCCAGCCGCTCGCCGAGGCGCTCGACCCCGCGCTGCTCCCCCTCGCGGAGGTCGCGCGCCACCGCGTCTACATCTTCGGCGAGCCCGACGCCGAGGGGTCACCGCACCGGCTCGGGCTCCTGCCCCGCGCCGCAGTGGCCGGCCTCCTGGTCGGGCAGCGGCCGCAGCGCTACGCGGTCTTCTTCCTCCTCGCCGACGGCTGGCAGAGGGACGAGCTCGACTTCGCCCTCAACACCATCCGCGCCTCGTTCGACGCGCGCCTCGTGGACGCCCGCGTGCGCGGCTCCTTCCGCGAGGCGGCGGAGATCCAGCAGAGCCTCCTCGTCGAGGAGCCGCCGCCGTTCCCCGGCTA
>JBGPQQ010000122.1:0-8179 GCA_041489115.1 Vicinamibacteria bacterium
AAGGCGGCCAGCGTCTGCGCGAGGACACCGCGCCGGCGGGTGCGGTCGCGGTCCAGCCTCTCGACCCGGGCGGCCGGCAGCGCCGCCTGCACCGCCTCCGCTACGCGCTCCGTGCCGAAGCCGGTCAGGCGAAGGTAGGCCCCGCGGCACGACGGGCACGTGGTCGGCGCCTTCGCCTCGTGCCCGCAGTAGTGACAGAGCGCCGAGCGCCCCCCCTGGTGCAGGGTGAGGGACACGGAGCAGTTCGGGCACATGGCCTCCTGCCCACACTCCCGGCACAGGAGGCTCGAGGCGTAGCCGCGGCGATTCAGCAGCAGGAGGCTCTGCTCGCGGCGGGCGAGGCAGGCCGCGAGCGCGTCGCGGAGCGCGGGGCTCAGGATGGGATCGCCTCCCGCCTTCAGGACCGCCCGGTGGTCCACGATCTCGACCGACGGCAGGCCCTGCGGGCCGATGCGCCGCGGGAGGACGAGCCTCTCGTACTTGCCCCGGAGCGCGTTCGCGTGGGACTCGACGGACGGGGTCGCCGAGCCCAGCACGACAGGGCAGCCCTCGAGGCGCCCCCTCATGACCGCCACGTCCCGCCCGTGGTACCGCGGGCTGTCGTCCTGCTTGTAGGCCCCGTCGTGCTCCTCGTCGACCACGACGAGGCCCAGTTCGGGCACCGGCGCGAACACCGCGGAACGCGCCCCCACGACCACGCGCGCGTCGCCCTCGCGGATCCGCCACCACTGGTCGTGCCGCTCGCCCGCCGAGAGCTCGCTGTGGAGGACCGAGACCGTCTCGCCGAAGCGCGACCGCGCCGCGCGCACGAGCATCGGGGTGAGGCCGATCTCGGGCACGAGCACGATGGCTCCCCGGCCGCGCGCGAGGGCGGCCTCGACGGCACGGAAGTACACCTCGGTCTTGCCACTGCCCGTCACGCCGTGAAGCAGGAACGGCCGGAACGCCCCCGCTTCGACCGCGTCGAGCAGGGGCGAGAGCGCCGCCTCCTGGTCCGGGGTCGCCACGACGGGCGATGCCTCGCGCGCCGGCAATCCCGCGGGCTCCCGCACGTCGCGCTCCTCGACGAGGTGCAGGACGCCGCTCTCCGCCAGGCGATCGACCGCGCCCCGGAGCGACGGGCGGTCGCGAACGAGGTCGGCCACGCGCGCTCGGCCCCCGGAGGCCCGCAGTCTCGCCAGGACCTCCGCCTGGGCGCGGCCGCGCGGCGCAAAGCCCGGCTCCGCCAGCACCGCCACGCGCACCTCGCGGAAGCCCGGAGCGTCGATCGCCTGCTCGACCTCCACGAGGCCCGCGCGGCGGAGCCGGAGAACGGGCCCCTGCGGGTCCCGCCCGAGCCTCTTTCCGAGCGCGGACAGGCGCAGCGGGCCGTCCTGCAGGTGCCGGAGGACGGGGTCGTCCGTGCCCTCGCCCGGCTTCGCGAGGCGGACCACCGCCCGGCTCGCCCTCACGCCGGCGGGGGGCAGCACCATCCGGTAGCACTCGCCCGGCGGGGCGAGGTAGTGATCGGCCATCCACGCGGCGAGGTCGAGCAGCGCCGGCTCGACGAGAGGGCTCTCGTCGAGGACCTGTGCGACCTCCTTCAGCGCGCGGTCCCCGGCTTCCGTGCTCGCTCCGACGACGACCCCGATCATCCTCCGGCTGCCGAACGGGACCAGCACCCGCACGCCGCTCTCGGGCACGGCCAGGCCCGGCGGCATCCGGTAGGTGAAGGGCGCCTGGAACGGCACCGGCAGCGCCACGGAGACGAGGCCTGCGTCCACGGGTGTCACTCTACTCGCAGGAGGTGAGAGGCGAGGTCCGCTTGTCCCCGAAGGGGGCTTGCCCTCCGAAGAGCTCAGTCGCCCGGGACCGGCCGGCCCAGGAGGCGCAGGACGGCCTTCATGTCCTCCCACACGTCCTTCTTCCCCGCCGGGTTCCGCAGGAGGTAGGCCGGGTGGTAGGTCGGCATCACCGCGATGCCCTCGTACTCCCCGAAGCGGCCCCGAATCCGGGAGATGGGCTCCGCGGTCTTGAGGAGCCACTGGGCGCCGAACTTCCCGAGACCCACCAGCACACGCGGCCGGATCGCGCGGATCTGCGCCTCGAGGAACGGCTGGCAGGCGAGCACCTCGTCGGGCTCGGGGTTGCGGTTCTGGGGGGGACGGCAGTTGTGGACGACTGCGCCCGACGTCACGAAGTTGTGAGTCTCCTCTACGTCGATACAGAAGAACGTCCTGTCGTGTCCCTTGAAGTCCACCCTTTCCGTGACGACCCGGTCGAAGAGAGTCTGGCGGAGTCCCGGAACATAGTGCGAGCGTTGAAACGGCACTCGGTCTCGTACCCGGGGATGCAGCTTGTAGCGCAGGGAAGGAGGAGTGTACGGGGCCACCATCTCGGAGAGATGCAGCGACGCCTCCGACCCGAATTGAATGCGGCCCGGGCTCGAATCTCGCATGTAGGCGCCGATGCCCAGTTCGTCCCGAAGGCTTTCGACGAGCGTGCCGATGCCGTCGCCGATGAAGCTCTGAGCGGCGATCTCCGACAACGCGAGGGAGTCCGACTTCTCCTTCGTGTATCCGTCGTCGAGGAACCAGATGGCTGTGGTCAGCGGAGTGAGGTGCAACGCCTTGGGTACGTGTTTCTTCCCGCCGCCGGGGTAGAAACGGTCGCGCATGACTTGCAGTGCCCGCGAGGCCCGGGTCCGACACGACACGGTGGGATAGGTCGGCCCGTCCTTCCTCGCCGTGACTGCGCGGTGTTCGATCGCCGGCGAGAGCTCGGCCAGGGCCTCCGCTTTGAGCCGCACGTACTCTGCCTGCGCCGCGCAGTGCGTCACCTGTAGATGGGCGTTCCGTCGGGGAATGCACCCGTCACCGAGGAGGGAGCCGGTCACCACCTGCAGAGCGACCCGGCTCAGCCCGGCGCCCACGGCCACCTCGTCCGTCTCCTTCAGGTCCTCCGCCCTCACCCAGCCCCGCGCGGTGAGCACGGGATGGTCGCCCGTGAGCCAGGTCGCCGCCCGGTTTCCGCCTTGAACACGGGACGCAGCATACGAGATCCTGAACACGCTGCGGTTCCCCAGAGGGGACGCGTACCACCCGATGACCTTCCGGGGCACGAGCGTCCCGTCCGCGGCGACACTCATGACCTTGCCGGAGTATCGACCTCGAACCAGCCTGCCGATGCGCTCCCAGGAGCCGTCTTCCAGGAGCACGGTGGTGTTGTATCTCAAGCACTTGATGACGTTTGCGATGAAGACCTCGGACCGCTTCAGCCGCATGCCCTTCTCGATGATGTCCGTCAGGAGCTGCCCGGCCCGGCCCACGAAGGCGAGGCCCTGCTGGTCCTCTTCGGCCCCCGGCGCCTCTCCGACGAACATGATCTCCGCGGCCGGGCTGCCCTGCCCGAAGACGATCGTCTTCCGGCCGGACGACAGCCGGCACCGCTGGCAGTCCCCCATCTCCGCCCTGATCGCCGCGAGATCCGCGGCTGGGTCTTCCGGCCGACCGGCTGCTCCCGTCGACGTGCCCGGAGCGACCGCCGCCGCCTCGCCGCCGACCGGCCCTCCTGCCGACGGGGGCCAGGGCACGCCGACCGACCCCAGGGTCGCGAGGAAGCGGCCGTGGGCCAGGAGGTCGGCGAGGGTCTCGTCGCGGCCGCTCACGCGCGCGCCGCCGCCCGCACCGCGCGCACCTCGTCGAGGATGCGCTCCGCCACCTCGCGCTTCGAGGCGAGGGGAACGTCCACGCGGCCGCCGTCGCGCCGCAGGAGAACCACCGCGCTCGTGTCACCACCGAACCCGGCGCCCGCGACGCTCACGTCGTTGGCCACCACGAGGTCGAGGTTCTTCGCCTCGAGCTTCTTCCGCGCGTTGGCGACGAGGTCCTCCGTCTCCGCCGCGAACCCGACGAGGACGCGCCCGCCCTTCGCCTCCCCGAGGCCCTTCAGGATGTCGGGGGTGCGGACGAGCTCGAGCGTCGCCGCGCCGTCCGTCTTCTTGATCTTCGAGGCGCTCGCCGAGGCCGGCCGGTAGTCGCTGACCGCGGCGGCGGCGACGACGACCGTGGCGGAGCCCACTTGCTCGGCCACCGCCCGTTGCATCTCCTCCGCCGATCGGACGGCCACGAAATCGACACCGTAGGGGGCGGCGAGGCCCGTCGGCCCGGAGACGAGGATCACCTTCGCCCCCCGGTCGCGCGCCGCTTCCGCGAGACGGTAGCCCATCTTCCCCGAGGAGCGGTTCGACACGAACCGCACCGGGTCGATGTCCTCGACCGTGGGACCCGCGGTGACGAGCACGGTCTCTCCCTCGAGGTCGCGGCGGCGGCCCAGGGCCGCCATGGCCGCGTCCACGATCTCGCCCACCTCGGCGAGCCGCCCCTTGCCGAGCCACCCGCAGGCGAGGTAGCCGCTCCCGGGCTCGACGACGCCCACGCCGCGTGCCCGCAGGATGGCGAGGTTCTCCCGCACCGCCGGATGCTCGAGCATGTTGACGTTCATGGCGGGCGCCACCAGCGCCGGCGCCCGCGTCGCCAGGTAGAGCGTGCTCAGCGCGTCGTCGGCGATGCCCCGAGCGAGCTTCCCGAGGATGTTGGCGGTGGCCGGGGCCACCAACAGCAGGTCGGCCTCGTCGGCGAGCGAGATGTGCCGGATGTCCCCGTTCACCCCCAGCGCGAACTGGTCGTGGAAGACCGGGTGTCGCGAGAGGGCCTCGAACGTCATCGGGGTCACGAACCGCGTGGCGGCCGCCGTCATCACCACGCGCACGTCCACGTCCCGCCGCTGCAGCTCGCGGAGGACCTCGCAGGCCTTGTAGGCTCCGATGCACCCCGTGACGCCGAGAACGACGACCGGCACCGGCGCTACTCCTTCGCCGGCGGCTCGAGCTCCTCGCGGACCTCCCACGAGATGGTCTCCGCGATCGTCTCCTCGACCGCGATCCGGGTGGGCTTGCGGCTGCGGGTCTCGACCCGCGGCTTGGCCCCGGCCTGCAGCTGCTTGGCCCGCTGGGCCGCCACCGTGATGAAGCGGAACTTGGAGTCCACGTTCTTCGGAAGGATCGCCTGGCTCATGCCGTCTCCGTCTCCTTTGCCGTCTTGAAGGTCCTCTCGATGGCCCGGGCGCGCTCGCGCACCACGGCGACGCGGCAGCGCGCGGACCGCACGATGCTCTTCAGCTCCTCGACGCAGGCGTCGAGGTCCTCGTTCACGATCGCGTAGTCGTACTTCTCGAAGGCGTCGATCTCGAGCCCGGCGGCGGCGAGCCGCCGCCGGATCGCCGCCTCGTCGTCCTGTCCCCGGCCCCGCAGGCGGTGCTCGAGCACCTCGTACGACGGGGGCAGGATGAAGACCGTCACCGCGTCCGGGATGCGCCGCCTCACCTGCGCCGCGCCCTGCACGTCGAGGTCGAGCAGGATGTCGACGCCGGCCGCGCTCGCCCTCTCGATCTCGGCGACACCGGTGCCGTAGAGGTTGCCGTGCACCTCGGCCCACTCGAGGAGGCCGCCCTCGTCGCGCAGCCGCTCGAACGCCGCCCGGTCCACAAAGTGGTACTCCACCCCGTCGCGCTCCGCCCCGCGCGGCGCCCGGGTGGTGTGCGACACCGAGAAGCGGATCCCGCCGAGGTCGCGCAGCACGCGGGCGAGCACCGTCGTCTTCCCCGCCCCGGAGGGGGCGGACACCACGATGACCGTCGGCCGGCGCTCACTCAACGTTCTGCACCTGCTCGCGGAGCCGCTCGATCTCCGCCTTGAGCTCCACCACCTCGCGGATGGCGGGCGCGTCCTGGATCTTGCTCCCGATCGTGTTGGCCTCGCGCATGAGCTCCTGGGCGAGGAAGTCGAGGCGCTTCCCCGCGGGAGCCTCGCCGGCCAGCAGATCGCGCGCCGACCCGGCGTGGGAGCGCAGCCGGTGCACCTCCTCGGCCACGTCGTGGCGCTCCACCGCCCGCACGACCTCCTGGTAGAGCCGCGCGTCCTCGAGCCCCAACTCGCCCACGAGCGCCCGGGCCCGCTCGAGGACGGCGCCCTGCCGGGTCTCGCGCGACTCCGCGGAGCGGGCCTCGATGCGCGTCGAAGCCCCCTCGATCACCGCGAGCAGCCGCTCGAGCTCGGCGCGCAGCCGCTCGCCCTCCGCTCGCCGCATGGCGTCCAGCCCCTCGAGAGCGCGGGAGAGGAGGTCGGAGAGCGCGACGCGGACCGCCTCGGGGACCTCCGCCGGCCCCTCGACGCGCTCGAGCGCGCCGGGAAAGCGAACGAGGTCCGCCACCGACACGCCGCCCTCGAGGCCGAACTCGCTCTGCATGTCCCGCAGGGTGCGCACCAGCGAGGTCACGAGAGGCCGCGAGGCCACGACCGCCTCCGCCGCGGCCTCGGGGAGGCCGGCCTGGACGGAGACCTCCACGCGGCCCCGGGCGACGGCGGCCGCCACGCGCTCCTTGACCTCGGCCTCCAGCGGCTGCAGCCGACGCGGCAGGTGCAGGGTCATGTCGAGGAAGCGGTGGTTCACGCTGCGGACCGCGACCGTGGCGCGCAGCGCGTCGGTCGCCAGGCTCGCGGAGCCGTACCCGGTCATCGAGCGGATCATACGGCCTGCCCTTCGGGCGCGAACTGCAGCTCGTGGAGGCGGCTGTAGAGCCCGCCCGGCTGCCGGAGCAGGTCCTCGTGCCGCCCCTCCTCGCGCACCTCTCCGCCCTCGAGCACCACGATGCGGCCGGCGTCGCGCACGGTGGTGAGCCGGTGCGCGATCACGAGCGTCGTGCGCCCCCGCATGAGGTTGGCGAGGGCCCCCTGCACGAGCCGCTCGGACTCGGCGTCGAGCGCCGACGTCGCCTCGTCCAGGATGAGGATGGGAGGGTCCTTGAGGATGGCCCGGGCGATCGCGATCCGCTGCTTCTGCCCGCCGGAGAGGCGGCTCCCCCGCTCCCCGATCACCGTGTCGTAGCGGCGCGGCAGGTCGAGGATGAAGTCGTGGGCGAAGGCGGCCCGAGCCGCCGACTCCACCCGGGCCTCGTCCACGTCGTTCATGCCGTAGGCGATGTTCGCGCGCACGGTGTCGTTGAAGAGGACGGTCTCCTGCGTCACGAGGCCGATCTGCCCGCGCAGGCTCGCGAGCGTCGCCTGCCGCACGTCCACCCCGTCGATGAGGATCTCCCCCTCGCTCACGTCGTAGAAGCGGGGGAGCAGGTTGACGAGCGTCGTCTTGCCGGAACCGCTCGTGCCCACGATCGCCAGCACCTCGCCGGGGCGCGCGGTGAGGCTCACGTTGCGCAGGATCGAGCCGTGGCCGTCCGCGTAGCGGAAACCGACCCGCCGGTACTCGATGCCCTGCCGCATCCTCGGGAGGGCGACGGCGTGGGGCACCTCCGGCACCTCGTCGTGCCGGTGGAGCACGTCGAGCACCCGGTGACCCGCAGCGAGGGCGGCCTGCAGGGTCGCGTTCACCCGCGACAGCCGCTTGATCGGGGTGTACATCGCGAAGAGGGCGGTGAGGAAGGCGACGAAAGCCCCGACGGTGATGTGGTGATGGCGGATCGAGTAGCTGCCGTAGAAGAGCGCCGCCACGAAGGCGACGCCGCCCAAGGCCTCCATGAGCGGGGGCAGGACCGCGGTCGTGCGCGTGATTCGCATGTTCACGCTGAGGAGACGCCCGGCCGCCCGCCGGAAGCGCCCGATCTCGAAGCCCTCCATCCCGAAGGCCTTCACCACCCGGAAGCCGGAGATCGTCTCCTGCAGGATCTCCGAGATGTCCTTCCACCGCCGCAGCGACGTCTCGTTCGAGGCGCGGAGCCTCTGGCCCAGGCGCAGCAGGAGGTGCAGGATCACGGGCAGGCCCACCAGCGAGAGCGTCGCCAGGCGCCAGTCGAGGTAGAAGAGCACGATCAGGAAGCCGAGGACGGTCAGGCCTTCCTTCAGGAGGTCGCCCGCCAGCTCCGACACCGCGGCCTGGATCTTCTCGATGTCGGTCGTGATGTGGCTCATCAGCGAGCCGGTGGTGCTGCGCCCCAGGAAGGCGAAGGACTGCCTGAGGATGTGCTCGTAGAGGGCGTTGCGCAGGTCGGTAACCGCGCGCTGGCCCGCCGCCGCCACGAGCGTCGTCGAGAAGTAGGAGCAGGCGCCCTTGACCACGTAGAGGAAGAGGATGGTGGCGGACAGCTGCCAGACGTTATCCCCCAGGGCGAGGGCCTTGTCGAACACCGG
>JBGPQQ010000123.1:0-8166 GCA_041489115.1 Vicinamibacteria bacterium
CGGTTCTCCAGCATGTAGTGGATCTGGGCGGACGAGGTGTGCGTCCGCAAGAGCAGGCCGCCCTCGCCCTCGAGATAGAACGTGTCCTGCATGTCGCGGGCCGGGTGGTCCGGCGGCATGTTGAGGGCCTCGAAGTTGTGGTAGTCGTCCTCGACCTCGGGCCCGTCGTACACCTCGTAGCCCATGGCCACGAAGATGTCCTCGAGCTCCTGCCGCACGACGGTGAGCGGGTGGCGGCGCCCGACCCAGGGACGGCGGCCGGGCAGGGTGCCGTCGAGGCGCTCGTGGCGCAGCGCCGCCGCGCGCATCCGTCCCTCGAGCACGGAGGCGATCTCCTCGATCCTCCCCTCGATCGCGGCCTTGAGCGCGTTCAGCTCCTGCCCCGCCTCGCGGCGCTCGGCCTCGGCCAGCCGGCCGAGCGACTTCAGGAGCGCGGAGAGCGCGCCCGACTTGCGGCCGAGGAAGCGGTCCCGCAGCGCCTGGAGCCCCGGCGCGTCCGCCGCGGCCGCCACCGCGGCCTCGAACTCCGCCCGCAGCGCGCGGGCCTTCTCCCGGACCTCCTGGATGGTGTCAAGCATCGATCGACTCGCGGAGCGCCCCGCCGGGGGCCGCGATGCTACCTCAGGCGCCCGCCCGCGCCGCCTTCGCGGCCTCGACGAGCTTGCCAAACACCGCGTCGTCGGTGGCCGCGATTTCGGCGAGCGACTTGCGGTCGAGTGCTATGCCCGCGCCCTTGAGCCCGGCCATGAGCTGGCTGTACGTCATCTCGTGGCTCCGCGCCGCCGCGTTGATGCGGATGATCCAGAGGCGCCGGAAGTCCCGCTTCTTCCGCTTGCGGCCCACGTAGGCGAAGTTGCCCGCGCGGTCCACCGACTCCTTGGCGAACTTGTAGAGCTTGCTCTTGCCGAGGAAATAGCCCTTCGCCCGCGACAGCAGCTTCTTGCGCTTGTCGCGGCGCTTGCTTCCCCGTTTGACTCTCGGCATGACGGACGTCCCTTCGTCTGGCCCGGGCCCCCATCGGCCCGTCCCGTCGCTCTTCCAGGCGGCGACGAAGGCCCGGGCAGCTCGACCGCTGCCCCTCTTCGCGAGGCTTGGGGTTCGGCGCCCGAGGGCGCCGGGCGGGGCTCTCGCGCCCGCCCTCCGAGGGTGAGGCCTGATTCTAGGCCAGCAGCATCCTCTTCACCTGCTCGACGTCGGCGTGCGAGACGAGGACGACCCGGCCGAGCGCGCGCTTGCGGCCCGGGGCCTTCTTCGTGAGGATGTGCCGCTTCCTCGCCTGGTGGCGCAGGATCTTCCCGGTCGCGGTCACCTTGAAACGCTTGGCCGCGGCCCGCTTGGTCTTCAGCTTCAGCTTCGCCTTGGGCTTTCTCATGATCTCTACTCGGTCTTCTCCGCGGCCCGCGCCGCCGCCTCGGCCGGCGCCTTCTTCGCCTTCGGCTTCGGCTTGACCGGCGCGGCCTCCTTCTTGGGGGCGAGGATCTGCACCATGGTGTTGCCCTCCTGCCGCGGTGACGACTCCACGATGACCGTGTCTCCGAGCTCCACGGCCAGCCGGTTCAGGATCTCCCGGCCGATCTCGCTGTGGACGATCTCGCGGCCGCGGAAGATGACGAGCGACTTCACCTTGTTGCCGTCCAGCAGGAAGCGCTCGACGTTGCGACGCTTGAAGTTGAAGTCGTGCTCGTCGATCTTCGGCCGGAACTTGACTTCCTTGATCTGGATGTGGCGCTGGTGCTTCCGCGCCTCGGCGTCGCGCTTGCCCTGCTGGTAGAAGAACTTCCCGGAGTTCATGATCCGGCAGACCGGCGGGGTGGCGGTGGCCGCGATCTCCACGAGGTCGAGGCCCTTCTCCTCGGCCAGCATCAGCGCCTGGCCGGGGGGCATGATCCCGAGCTGCGAGCCGTCCTCGTCGATGACCCGGACTTCCTTCGCCCGGATGCGGTCGTTGATGCGGACCGTCTTGCTGTCTATGAGACACCTCCTGCGCTTGGCGCGGGCGCTTCCTCCCGGGTCGCGCGCTCCGCCGCGAGGCGGACGACGCGCGCCCCGAACGACGCCACGTCCTGCGGTCCGAGGTCGCCCGCCTGGCGGTGGCGTACGGAGACGCTCTTCGCCTCGACTTCCCTGTCCCCCACCACGAGCATGTAGGGGGTCTTCTGCACCTGGGCCTCGCGAATCCGATAGCCCAGCTTCTCGTTCCGATCGTCCACGTGGACGCGGACGCCCAGCCGGCGCAGCTCGTCGCCCACCTCGCGCGCGTAGGCCCGGTGCTTCTCCGTCACCGGGACGACCACGGCCTGCACGGGCGCGAGCCAGAGCGGGAAGGCGCCCGCGTAGTGCTCCACCAGCACGCCGAAGAACCGCTCCAGGCTGCCGAGGAGCGCGCGGTGCACCATCACCGGCTGGTGGGCCCGGCCGTCCTCCCCGATGAACCCGAGCTCGAAGCGCGTCGGGTTGTGGAAGTCCACCTGGATGGTCGAGCACTGCCACGAGCGGTCGAGCGAGTCCTTGATCTTGATGTCGATCTTGGGGCCGTAGAAGACGCCCTCGCCGGGGTCCACCTGGTAGGGCAGGCCGCGGGTCTCGAGGGCCTTCCGGAGAGCCGCCGTCGCGACCTCCCACTGCTCGTCCGACCCGCTCGCCTTCTCGGGCTTCGTCGAGAGGTAGATGTCGTAGCGTTCGAAGCCGAAGGTGCGGAGGATGTTGGTCGTGAAGTCGAGGACCCGCAGGATCTCGTCCTCGAGCTGGTCGGGGCGGCAGAAGATGTGCGCGTCGTCCTGGGTGAAGCCCCGCACGCGCATGAGCCCGTGCAGGACGCCCGAGCGCTCGAAGCGGTACACCGTTCCGAGCTCCGCCCAGCGATACGGCAGGTCGCGGTAGCTGCGCAGCCGCGACTTGTAGATCGTCAGGTGGAACGGGCAGTTCATCGGCTTGAGCTGGTACTGGACGTTCTCGATCTCGATCGGCGAGTACATGTTCGCCTTGTAGTACTCGGTGTGCCCGCTCCTCTTCCAGAGGTCGAGCCGCGCGATGTGGGGCGTGTAGACGATGTCGTAGCCGCCCTTGAGGTGCTCGTCGCGCCAGTAGTCCTCGATCTGCTTGCGGATGAAGCCGCCCTTCGGGTGCCAGAGCACGAGCCCGGCCCCCGTCTCGTCGGCGATCGAAAAGAGGTCGAGCTCGCGGCCGAGCTTCCGGTGGTCGCGGCGCTTCGCCTCCTCGATGCGGAAGAGGTGCTGGTCCAGCTCCTCCTTCGTGAAGAAGGCGTACCCGTAGATGCGCTGCATCGACGGGTTGCCCTCCTTGCCCTTCCAGTAGGCGGCGGCCGGCTCCGGCTTGAGCTTGAAGGCCTTGATGTCCTTCGTCGAGGCGAGGTGCGGCCCGAGGCAGAAGTCGACGAACTCCCCCATCGTGTAGCACTGCACGGGGTCGCCCGACTTCTCGCGGATGAGCTCGCACTTCAGCGTCTGGCCCTTCTTCGCGAAGAGCTCGAGGGCTTCCTTCTTCGGGGTCAGCTTCTTCTCGATCGGCCGGTTCTGTTTGACGATGTGCGCCATCTTCTTCTCGATGGCGACGAGATCCTCGGGCGTGAATGGCCGGCTCACGAGGAAGTCGTAGAAGAAGCCGTCGTCGGTGGGCGGCCCGATCCCACACTGGGCGTCGGGGAAGAGCTCGGTCACCGCCGCCGCGAGCAGGTGGGCGGACGAGTGGCGGTAGATCTCGATCGGGGAGTCGGCCGGCTTGCTTTCGCCGGAAGGGCCTGTCGTGTCGAGGGGTTCCACGGAGCTCGGCGACGACATCAGGATTCGATCAGCATGACAGGTCCGTTGCTCTCCTTCGGCCGCTCGACCAGCCCGAGGCTGGTAGGCGCGGGTGGAATTGAACCACCGACCTCTTCCGTGTCAAGGAAGCGCTCTACCACTGAGCCACGCGCCTGACGGCCGGAAACACGAAAGTTACCAGAGGGATACGGGGGTGTCAATCAATCCCGAGCGCGCGGTCTTGCCGTCGCGCGAGGGATAGTTGAGCACCCAATCCGTTCCTCCGTTCCGTTCGCCCCTGGAAGAGCCTCGAGGAAGGCCGGCCACCCGCCATCCCGAGCGCGGTTCCCTGGCCGGCGCGCGAGGGCCCCGCCGGTCCCCGCCCCGCACCCGCGGGGGTATCATCACGAGCACCCCACGTCCGGAGGAACGTCCGCATGAGCCCCAGCGACCCTCAGGCCGGCGCTCTCCCAGCCGGCACACGTCTCGGACCCTACGAGATCGCGAGTCGCATCGGCGCCGGAGGCATGGGCGAGGTCTACCGCGCGCGCGACACGCGCCTCGAGCGGGACGTGGCGGTCAAGGTCCTCCCCACCTCCTTCTCGTCGGATGCTGAGCGCTTGCGTCGGTTCGAGCAGGAGGCCCGGGCCGCCGGCTCTCTCGACCACCCGGGGATCCTGGTCGTGCACGACGTCGGGGCGCACGAAGGCTGCCCCTACCTGGTCACCGAGCTGCTGGTCGGCGAGAGCCTGCGCGCCCGGCTCGCCTCGGGGCCGCTGCCCGTGCGCAAGGCGGCCGACCTCGGCGCCCAGATCGCGCACGCCCTGGCCGCCGCCCACGAGGCGGGCATCGTCCATCGGGACCTGAAGCCCGACAACGTCTTCCTGACCCGCGACGGGCGGGCCAAGATCCTCGACTTCGGCCTGGCCAAGCTGAGCCCGGCCTCACCTCTGGAGATCGACCGGGAGACCGCCACGGAAGCCTCGCCGGGCACCTCGCCCGGCGTCCTCATCGGCACCATGGGCTATCTCTCGCCCGAGCAGGCCCGGGGCCGTCCCGCGGACGCGCGGAGCGACATCTTCTCCCTCGGTCTCGTCCTCTACGAGATGCTCACGGGCACACGCGCTTTCGCCCGGGACTCGGCGGTCGAGACGCTGAACGCGATCCTCAAGGAGGACGTGCCGGACATGAAGACGGCCTCGGGCCCGGCGCCGGCGCCGCTCGAGCGCCTCGTGCGCCGCTGCCTCGAGAAGGAGCCCATCGAGAGATTCCAGACGGCGCGCGACCTGGCTTTCGCGCTCGAGGCGCTGACCTCCGGCTCGGGGAGCGGCACGCAGGCGCTGGCTCTCTCCGAGCCGGCCCCGGCGCGCGAACGGCAGTGGGGGTCGGTGTTCAAGTGGGGTCTCGCCTTCGCGACTCTGGGCGGACTGCTGGTCGCTGGAGCCACGCGCTTCTTGACGCCGCCCCCTCCCCCCCGGATCACCGGTTCCCGGCCGCTGCTGAACGGCTTCCCAGGACAGCCCGCCGGCTGGGTCACGGATGGGGAGCGCGTGTACTTCTCGGTCCTGCGGGACGGACGCTTCCAGATGTTCCAGGTGTCCCTGGCCGGAGGGGAGCCGGCGCCCCTGACGCTGCCGACGCGAAACGCACTCGTCTGCGATGTGTCGAAGAAGCGCTCGGCGTTGCTGGCGCTGGGGTGGGACGGGAGCGTCGGCACCAACGAGGTCCCTCTTTGGATGGTCCCACTGCCGGCGGGAAGCGCGACACGCCTCGGTGTGAAGTCCTTCTTGGCCACCTGGGCGCCCGACGGCGAGACGATCGCGTACACCGGGGGGTCGGACAACAACCTCCTGAAGAGCTTGAGCCTCTTCGCCGCGCGGGCCGACGGCTCCGGGGCTCACCCGCTCTGGGTGCCGCCGGACACCAACGTGTTTAATGCGTCGTGGTCCCAGGACGGCAACTGGCTGCTCGTTCAATACTACGACCGCGGCAAACACGAATACTGGGTCGCGGAGATGCCCAGCGACGGGCGCGAGGCGCCTCGCCCGCTGATGCAGACATCGGGGGCGAGTTGGACCCCGGACCGCCGCTACGTGGTCGGCCAAGTCGGCGGCGAGACCGCTGGCGCCCGGACCGCCGCCGAGCGCCGACGGGTCAACCTGATCGCCCAGCGGCGATGGCGCCTCGGCGACCTCTGGCGTCAGCCACAGCCCGTTCCCCTGAGCTTCGGACCGATGAGCTTCTTCGGCCCCGTCGTGACCCCCGACGGGCGGAAGATCCTCGCGGGAGGCAGGCTCGACCGCACGGAGCCGCTCCGCTTCAACCGAGCGACCGGACAGTTCGAGCGCCTGCCCGGCGGCATCACGGGCGGGTTCATCGACTACTCGCGGGACGGCCAGTGGGTCGCCTGGGTGGACGCGACCGACCGCACGCTCTGGCGGGCGCGCCGCGACGGCAGCGAACGCTTGCAGCTGACGCTGCCCCCCCTCGAGGCCGGGCTCGCGCGGTGGTCGCCGGACGGGAGCAGCCTCGCCTTCGTCGGAGGGCGCTCGGCCGACGCGACCGACACCGTCTACCTCGTCTCCCGGGAGGGCGGCGCGCCCGAGGCCCTGTCGAAACCGGACCCTGCGTTCGTGTGGGACCCCTGCTGGCTGCCGGACGGGCAGACGCTCGTGTGGGGCAATCTCGACATCCTGAAGGGCTCGATCCGGGCTCTCGACATGAGGACCCGGCAGATCTCGGTCATCCCGGGCTCGGAGCGCATGATGGGCCCGAAGTGCTCGCCCCAGGGCCTCATTCTCGCGGACAAGAACTGGAGCGAGGGGTGGTGGCTCTACCACCCCGATGCGCAGCGGTGGGACGAGATCATCCGCGCGAGCGCCCGCGTGGAACTGGGCTACCCGACATGGTCCCGTGACGGACGCTGGATCTATGGCCTCTCCATCGACGAGCGCGCCGTCCTTCGCCTGAAGGTCGAGGATCCCCGGCCCGAGAGGGTCGCCAGCCTCGGCGCCATCGATCCCACGGCACCGTCTCAAGCGTCCTGGTGGATGGGCCTCGATCCCGACGACGCGCCCCTCGTCCTGCGCAACACCGGCATGTGGGACCTCTACGTCCTCGACTGGGAGGCGCCGTAGGCCGACGCGCGCGGGACGCTTGGATTCGACTCCGTCGGTCAGGAGCCGACCCCGGAATGGGATGTCCTGCTCAATCCTCCCCGAACGCCGCCCACCGCGCGGAGAGGGCCAATCGCCTGACCGGCAGCACGAGGTTCACCGGTGGGTCGCGCTCGAGCTCCCAGTCTTCGCTGCGCGGTCGCCGGCGCACCTGCCGCACATGATTCGGGTTGACGAGGGTGTTTCGGTGAGTGCGCACCAACCCCTGGCGCAGGAGCAGGGGCTCGAGCTCACCGATCGGACGGACGTCCCTGAGGGGACGAGCGGCGCGCGTCCTCACGCGCGTGTCGTCTCGACCTCACGACCGCTTCTCTGCTGCTCTTCTGCATTTTCCCCTTGACAGATTTCGGGGGCATGTTCGTTCGAGACGGCTGATGCCAGCTGAGATAGCCGCGTCAAGCCCAGGATTGGGCCACGGGCCGTGCAATCGCCCTCGAGGCTTCGAAAGCGATCGCCGGCCGTAGCGGCGAGCACGCACGATCTCAGGAGGCCGAAAAGTCGCTGCCTATATTGTCAGCATGGAACACGAGTGCGCCCTGGAGCTGATCCCGGACGACGAGTTGCTCCGCCGTCTGGCCGATCTTCTGCGGCAGTCGCGGCGCGTTGAGGCCGAACTCGTCGCCCACATCGGTGAGGTGGATGCGCGCCGGCTCTATGCCCGCGAGGCCTGCCCCTCGATGTTCGCTTACTGCACCGAGGTGCTCCACCTCTCGGAGGCCGAGGCCTACCTGCGCATCGCGGCGGCGCGCGCGTCTCGGGAGCACCCGGTGCTCCTGACGACGCTGGCCGACGGCCGGCTCCACCTAACCGGCATTGCGAAGCTGGCGCCGTACCTGACCCCAGAGAATCGGGACGCGCTTCTGGAGCGAGCCGCCCACAAGTCCAAGCGACAGATCGAAAAGCTGCTCGCTGAGGTGGCGCCCCGGCCAGATGCTCCATCGGTGATGCGAAAACTCCCCGCGCGGCGGCCGGTGCCCCCGGCGACGCCGACCCTCGGTCCGGGCGAAGGTCCGACGATCACCCTGCAGCTCCGTCCGGACGGAGTTGCGACGCCCGCCGCAAGACCGCGTCCCGACGAGGTGGCGGAGCACCACGGCGAACTCCGTCCGGACAGAGTCGGAATGCCGGCCGTTGGAGAGCAGCCCCCGGAGAAGACGGGGACGTTGCCCGCCCGGGTGCGACCGGCGGATTTGGAGCCCCTCTCCCCGGCCCGCTACAAGGTGCAGTTCACC